>JAQVSH010000023.1 GCA_028700615.1 Bacteroidales bacterium | reverse complement strand
ATGTCTTCCCCGTAGGGATGGGTATGAAAGCGTTGCCACTTGCCAAACCGGGAAAGCGGATTATGGTCTTCCAGGATGAGATAATAGGCTACCGAGAGAATCATCTTGTAGGTGTCTGGAAAACAGGCTCTCAAATCCGCTGTTATGCCTGTTTGCTCTCCTATACTATCAAACAGACAGGTGGCTCCACAAAATTTGCGGTCTTCAATACGTGGCAAAACAGAGGTCCTCTTCTCCTGCCGGTTTTCTTTGACCGGTATTGCGGTGGTTCCCAGTTCATGGCCCTTGCGTCCCCGGCCATCGGTCTGAATGACCTCCCCCGTTTGATCATCCAGACGTCCGATAAGCCGTCTGATGCTGCGTGATTGTTTTTTTTCTTTATCCCAACGTGCTTGAGATTCGTAAACATAGGTAATCCCCGAACGTTTATCTTTTTGATGTACTATGCTCATGGCTATTCTCGTTATGTATGCAAAGATAACACGTAACAATGAAACCACCAAAACTATTTGACATTACTGCATTGAAAATCAAAAGAAAACTATCTTACAAATTTGAAACTATTGTTAGGCGTTGCGGGAATGTAGGTTCAATATAATATTCCATACAGGGACTTCATGCTTGATATTACTCCGGCTCAGTGATGAGTCAGTTTAATATATACCGCATATTGTAAGGTCATTATTTTTGTGGTGGCAAAGATCTCGTCCTTCAAACTGGCTAATGCTCTATGCGGCTTAGGACGTCCGTTTGAGAGTTGCATCTCGTAGAGGAAATTGTTTTATTATTATCATGCTTACAAGACCTTCTGTCAGGGGGCCGCTATGCGCTTTCGTGATGCCATATCCGCTTACAGCTAGCTTCTGATAGTACAAAGCTTAGATTTATAGAGGAAATATATATAAATAAATCGGTTACATGGTATAGCTTGAGATAAAAAATTGAAAATATTTTTATTTTTTGCTAAAATGTGGGCTTTTTCCCCGGGATATCCGGATACACACTTCCGGTGTCCATGTGGTATTTCATGACTCAGGTTGTTGCTTGTGAATTTTCCGGAGGACTAATTCTGCGTGAGTAGTATACGGTCAATTTATCAGTCTCTTATACATCTAACACTTAACCCTGTTAAATGGTAACAGGGTTCGACACCAACAGAGTCCCAGTCATGGTTAAGTCGAACTTTCCATGCGCTCTTACTACTTTTAAGCGTGCCAGACCAAAAGAGAGCATCGTCACCCAGGTGATAGAACAAACCACCAATAGCACGGTTACCTGCAGGCAAAGCATTAAACCCACTACTGTTTGTAACTCCTTTGTTAGGATTATTCCAATTATTGGTTGCTTTTAATTTACTGCCTGCAACAGTCTTGCCTCCAAGATAATTAAACAGAGTATTCCAATCTTCATTATTAGCTAAATGCCAACCGGTCGGGCAAACTTTATTTGCAGTTTCCCAGAAATATAAATAGCCATATTTTAGGGCATTACTCTTGATTTGATCATAGGCCCAAAAATCTCCAAAAGCAGGCTCATATGCAAGGTTTTCTGCAAACCAGGTTTGAGAACCTATTTTCACAACTCTATATTTGTTGTTATCTCTACTATCAATAAAATAACCTTGCGTTTCATCAACCCACACGATTTCGCCTTTTTGTTCCTTTTCATTTATGGATTTGATAAAATCGTCGTTTGCCTGCTTCGTCTTATTTTCCACATTCGGGGTATAACCATATATCGCTAAATAAATAACAAGCAAGCAATTGATTATTAAGACATTAATATTCATGTATTAAACTTTAACCTGTTTGTTTTCAGTAATAGTTCCCTTTCGTTATGCTCCTCCATATATCCGGATCCGTGCCCGGCCCGGGTAGGGGGCTGTATATTGTGAGTTTATGTTTTATCATTTTTTGGCCGGAAGAAAAATAAGAAGCCTACAAGTAAAATTTCAAGAGCAATCATCACAATGAGAGGCCAGTAAAATGATGACACCAGGAGTATCGTAGAAGGTCCGTCTGATTCTGGCCTGAAAACATAATTGCATATGAACACGAAGTCAGAAACGGGCAGAAGAGAAAAGATAATCAGCACCGTGTTGATAATTAATAATGTTATAACAATTTTCCTTCTCATAGTTTGGTTACTTGGTGGTTTGCTGTGAACTTAGGTGAATCCTGCAGGGTGGGCAGAGAAGAGTGAGAGGATATTTTTCTTTTAGCTTTATTCATCATTTTATTTTCGAATCATATCAAACCTGGAAAACAAGGATTCGCTGAGCATTTCTCGCAATAGGGAAGAGATGGGCTATCTTATAAATCAATTTTGTTGCATAACCTAATTTATCAAGCTCTTCATTTGAAGTAAAAAGGATTTCTTTATTAAATATTATTTCTTTATCCCAATCTCTTAATTTATCAGGCTTGTCAATTCCCCAATATATCTTTGCGCCAGTCTTTTTTATTGAAGGGTGGTTTTTTACTCTTTTTGCTGTATAAACACTATATGTATCGAAAATCAGTGTGTAGTTGCCAACCCTTTGCTTAATCAAATGAAGTAATTCTTTGATTTCATCTTCTTTGAGGTACATAAATAATCCTTCGGCAATAACTAAATAATTTTCAGCGCTAACCGGAATTCTTTTAATCCATTCAGATTTTGTGACTGAAGAAGCGATCAAATGATATTTTTCTGATTCTTGATAAAAAGATTGTCTAAGATCAATCACTTCTTCATAGTCTAAGTCGTACCAATCAACTTCCAGATTATTAATTCTGTTATATCTACTGTCAAGTCCGCAACCCAAATGTATTACTACACTATTATTTCTGGATTTTAAAAAAGCTGAAGTAAAATTGTCAAAGAGTTTTGCTCTTAAACACATCATGGTATTTGTCTTACCAGGAATTTTCAATGAGCTGAAATCGTAGTTTATGTTTTCAATAATCTCAATTGCTTTTGCGTCAAAAAGAACAGGCGATTTTTTCTTGCTTTCCAATGCTTTTCCGTACAATGGGATTAGTAGGGTCTCTTTTTCTTTTTGTAATGTAATCATACTGTTTTTCATTGCAGTAAGGTTTTTATAATGCCATATAATTTGGTTCTATTTTTAATTGTTTAAACACATATATTCCCAGGCTTTGCCTTATGTATTATCCATCCTCCCTAGGATCTCTGGACCCGGACCTTATAGGCCGCTCAGAATGCTATTTATTAGGTGTTTGTGCTTTTTTATATAAAAATCTCTGCCTTTTTCTGCATTATATTTTCCTTATTGAAAAAGGCTCTAACAAATTTATCTCCTTTGTATACTATTTTCCTTGCTCCTTCAGGACAACACCTTACGCATCTGAAACAACCTATGCATAAATCCATCTCAATCTCCAATGTGTCAGTATTTATCGCTTGTTTTGGGCAACCATCAACACATATTTTACATTTGGTACACTTATTATAATCGACAACAGGTTCTTTTATTACTGTTTTATTACTGTTTTGAGGTAAAATAGTATGAAATATATTAAAAAAATTACCGATAATTTTAGAAGAAACACATTGATGAATAATGTCTTTCTTTTCAATATTGTCTATATTTTGAATTTTTTGAATAATATTTTCCCCGAAATTTTTAGCTATCTGTAAATCTTCAATGTTTGGTCTGTCAAATGCTAAAGGAGCTTTTTCTGTTGCAAAGGAGTGTCTTCCGATAAAATCTCCCATTGCTATAACTTTAAAACCCCTTTTTGAAACTAATGTATACAACTCACTTAATGCAAATCCTTTACTAACATTTCCAAATACTGTCACAAGAATAGCTGGTGTAATGTTCCCATATATTGCTTTAAGATAAGGATATAAATCCTTGGGAATTCTTGCCCCATATACTGGAACACCAATAATCAGTAAATCAGTTTTATTATTATATTCAAATTTATCTCTATTCTTTTTTGTCGTTAAATTAATTTCATTTATTGTTTCAATATTCATCCCCTTTACAATAGCATTTAATATTTTTTTTGTACTTAATGTGGGAGAAAAATATATCAATGTTGCTTTTTCAATTTTCATTTTTCTTTACTAAAATCAAAACCTGCGTAACCCCTTTGCATAACGCCTAACGGTCGGCAGTATAAAAAATTGCCGATTTCGAAGCACTTCCCTATCAGGTTACAACTACTTTTGATATGGGCTGTGTCGCTCGAAAACGCACTGAAACGGCAATTAACTATACCGTATTACCAACTGGCCGTTAATGATCTTTGAAAATCCATTCAAGTTTTTCAATGTATTTTTCTGTTTCATTGAATAATGATTCACAATGTTCCCCGTTCACTATCCATTTTCTTTTTTGATTATTTGCATTGTCATATAGCAAGTTGCCCATTTCAATTGGCATTACCTTGTCTTCTTTACTATGGATTATCAAGGTTTTTCCCTTAGTTAAGTGTTTAATATTGTCTCTTGCTGGATATGGTGAAGCCACAAAAAGTCGAACCCAAAAACTTCCTTCGTTTATTGTTCCAACTGCTACATCTTCAAAAGCAGAGCATCCACCGTCAATTACTAATCCTTTAATATAATCTTGATAATTTACCGATAGTTTCGTTGTTAAGTTTGCCCCTAAAGAAAATCCCCAAAACACTATGTGAAAGTTATTTATGGAATTATGATTTATCATATCTCCGACAACTGAATTCATGGCCTTGTACACTGATTTATGGCTGGGTTGTCCTTCGGAAAGTCCATGTCCTGGATATTCAGGTATCCAAACGTGATAGCCTGCTTTTACCAAAGGGATAGCAAATTCATGCCAATCTGAAGCATTTCCGCCTTTCCCTTGAATTAGAAATAAAACCCGTTGATTAGATTTATCTATTTCTGGAACCAATAGCAGTGTATGTATTTTAGTGTCTTTACAAGAAAACCAAATATCTTGATAATTAATATTCTCGATTTTCTTGTAGTTTTTGCAAGGGTCATAAAATTTACTACTAAATGAGCATCCTAATAGTAAAAAGCTAATTGGAATAATATAAATAATTCTTAATATTTTCATATTCTTGTCTCAATTTGTTTTTGTTAATACTTCGTGAATTATAATTACTCGGCTTGTTGGCAACTGGTGTTCATCCATATCCGTCTGGTTGTCATTTATTTAGATTTTATTTTTAAGTCATTTGTAATATGCACCAACCTATCTACGAAGCACAAATTTATTTTGTTTTTTTGAGCGTGGGCAATCCTAAAACCGTCCTGAAAGGCGGTTACCCGGGCTGGCTTTGCAAGCTCTTTGACGAAGCTTTGGTTGAAGCGTTGAAGCGTTGGCTCGTGTGGCTTTGGCAATGTGCTTGCAAATGCGTTGGCATATTTACTTTTTTTTGTTTTATTTTCCAATATTTTCAAACTTTCTAAATGATTTTTTTCTGCCTCGCTCAATGTTTTTTGTTGATACTTCTTATATTCTGTGGTAGCCTTTTCAATGGCAATTTCATGACTAATAGAGCCTGCTCCTTGCAACAGTTTTTCACCACTCATTGTCAGGATTTTATCTTCTTTATTTTTTATGATTTATTAGAATTATATATATGAAAACAAAGACAATTATTATCACTGCTGTTATTTCTATTCTGTTATTTCTTACACTTTATCTTTGGGTGAGCAAAGAAATATGGACGTTTTTTTCTGTTCTTTATAAAGTCAAACATTAGTATTGTCAAAGATACTAGAGTACTGATAATTACAATCCAAAATTTATATTCATCATACTTATTATTGGCCAATGTATTCACTAACATTATGATAAAAAGTCCTGAGTATACAATCCAGAATTTTCTAAGAAAGAGATAACTCAGTCCTAATAGCAATCCAATAAATCCCATACTACCAGCTAGTTCTAAATCTTGGAATAAAGAGTCAATGTAAAATGAAAAAAAGAAAAAGATGCTTATTGAAATAATTAACAATACGCCTTTAAATCTATTGTTTGTCCAGTCTTGTAGCGTGTTTGGGATTAATAAAAATGCAAATAAGCCAATTCCAAGTGACATTGGAAAAAACAGTAGTATATATTTAATAATTATAATCCAAGAATATTTTAATTCAATGACTTTAAAAAGAGCTCCTGATAATATTGTTGAAAATATTATCGCTAAAATCAAGAAAAGATAACCTATTATTCTGTTTGAACTTGGTTTATTGTAGTTCCAATGAAATCTATTCTTGAAATATATTGGAATAAAACATCCAATCACACCAGTAAAAATTATGGAAAACAATAAGTTTGATAATAAGAGATTCTGTGTCTTAATATTTATTAATTGAGGAACACCCCAACAAATATAAAAAATCACAATCAAGAAAATTGTTAAAAAAGTCAATTTAGTTTTCATATTATCAATGTTTATATGTCCATTATCACGGTTCTTTAAAATTTTGCTTAACTTGGATATAGCTTCACTTATTCCCTTTCCCCCCTCTCCACCTCCGCATAATTGTACAGACAGAACTCAAAGCAGCTGTTAAAGATCTCGGGCATTTTGCCGAGGCTTTCCCGGAGCTGGTTGGAGCGGATCCACTCTTCAGTCAGGGCGGAGATCTGTGCTTTCAGCTGCCCGATGGTGACGGTGACAAAGTCGTAGCGGTGTTCCTGGATCAGGTCGAATAGGGCAGTGGTTAATTTCTTTCCGGTTGCTTTGGGGTCCTTTCTGGAAGCAAAGGAGAACTTGACGATGGTTTCGAGGGCTTCGCTTATTTTCCGGGCATTGCTTTCCTTGCTGGATTGCAGCAGGTCATTGGCCACGGAGGAGACCGTGGCCTGATCAAGGTTTGAAAGGATGCTGATAGTATATGTGGGGCTGATTAGGGGCATTATATAAAGGTTTTAGGGTCCTTAATAATCAAATTGAATAGCATCAAGTATACTAAGCATAAGCAACGATAATTGATGCAATAATTCCAAGAATAGTCATAACAACAAAGAACATTAAGCAGTTTTTTATCGTTTTGATATTTTGTTGTAGATCATCAAATGTTTGAACCAATTGATCGATCTTGCCAGAATCGGCCATCTGAAGAATTACGCCGTACTTTTCATTTAATCTGGCATAAAACACATCGAATGTCTCATCTGTAGATTCATTAAAAAATTCTTGTAATTCACAGACAGCATTATAGTCTTCTTCATAGACATGGAATGTATCTAATATACCGTTCTTGGTATAATTCCTAAAAACGTTTCTTGAGAGTGGAATATTGTAGAATCGGCTTATTGCATTGTACTGTGCATCAAAATAATCGCTTGTTTTCATTAATATTAAGTTTTAGTTTACACGATCTTCTTCATGCACCCTAAAACCTGATAAACTTCACGAATCAAATCAACAGAAATAGGTTTCGGGTCATATTCAGCCAAATTCTCCGGCACTAACAATACCTCTCCTTCCTTTTCTCCTCAATTGGGACAAAAAATTAACTTCTCATTTGGCCGATTAGGGCTATTTGATTAGTTCTTTATATTCTTCTTCAAAGGACCGAGGCATAGCTGTGCTCATACTACACAAATGCTACACGGGAGTGGAAAGTTTGAGAGTACGAACTTTCCCCAGGAGAGCATTTTTGGATGATAAAATTGCCCAATCCAAAGTTTTTCTCAGCCTCAATTAAAGCAATATCCTGATTATCATAAACACCTGCACTCGATTTGTCCTTGATAACAAGAAATTTGCCATTGTATTTTTTCACCAATTCTGATTGGTTTTCCAAATACCAGATAAATTGATCTTTGAGCATATAAACAATTTTTTATTCTTGTTAGTTACTAATGCTTTTGACGGATTTCTTCTCCAAAAAAGTGTGCAAAGGTAAGGCTTTTCCTGTCCAAAAATAGGAAATATTGCACAATGCGAGTATATGGCAACTATTAAATTACTATGACAATTCATTCGTTTGGACGGGATCGTCCACGTTAAATGAACAGGAGCTTCTCAAATACGTACTACCATTTAATTTTGGATTCTTCTTCTGCTATTACCGCTTTATTATAAGCCTTAAGGGCAATAATACTAATGACAAAAGAGCTGATAAGACAGGAAATGGCTGCAACGGCAGCCCAATTATGCAGGATAACTAACAGGAAGGTTTTCATTCCGCAAAAGTATATCAATTTAATCAAATTGAAGCAAGGGAGAACTCGATTATGGTTTCGAGGGCTTCGCTTATTTTTTTGATATTACTCTCCTTGTCGGATTGCAAGAGGTCATTGGCCACGGAGGAGACGGTGGCCGGGTCGAGGTTTGAAAGGACGTTGATGGTGTAAGTGGGGCTGATGAGGGGCATTATATAAAGGTTTTAGGTTAATAGTTGCTTTGTAAACATTTCCCCTCTCCCGGTCAACAGCCAGTCGGCAGATACGTTATAATCTCGGACCAGGTAGACCAGCCATTCCGGCTTGATCCGGATGATGTAGTCCCGGGCCTTGTAGAAGTTCCGAAGGTCTATACCGTACCGGCGGACAAAGGTCCCTCTTCCCCGGATCACTTTCTCTTTGGAAAGGGCTTCCAGTGCAGAGAAGAACCGGTCGGTCATCTCTTTGGTTTCAGGAGGGAGGGAGAAGATTGGCATAGATGCATATCAATTTACTTTTTCCCAATTTTCATTAGGTGTTGAATTTCCGAAGATATCCTGGCTATGGACTTTGCCCCGATCAATAATCCCTAAAGCATCTTTATGGTTTGCCAGAAACAGGGCAATCTCAGCATTTACAGTCATAAAACGGTTCGTTGTGTTTTGACATAAGAAATCAACATATTCCGCTTCAAATTTTTTGGAAAAATGTTGGATGAACTTATGGGAATCAAAAGTCTTTTCTTTGATTTCCTTATAAATAATATCAATGCAGTTTTGCATATGGTATATGAGAAATTGATTTACTGGCATAATAACATTTTTTAAGGTTACAAACGGACGATACCCACCCACCCAAAACGGGGATATCCGTTCACTCTTTCCTCCATAGGCCCTCCGGATCCTATCCCGAGCCGGGCTGTATATTGTGAGTTTATGTTTTATCATTGTTTGACCGGAAGAAAAATAAGAAGCCTACAAGTAAAATTTCAAGAGCAATCATCACAATGAGAGGCCAGTAAAATGATGACAACAGGAGTATCGTAGAAGGTCCGTCTGATTCTGACCTGAAAACATAATTGTATATGAACACGAGGTCAGAAACGGGCAGAAGAGAAAAGATAATCAGCACCGTGTTGATTATTAATAATGTTATAACAATTTTTCTTCTCATGGTTTGGTTACTTGGTGGTTTGCTGTGAACTTAGGTGAATCCTGCAGGGTGGGCAGAGTGCTATTTATTAGGCACCGTACTTTTTCTATCTTATTTGAACCAGCTCATAATCAGTACTATTGGATACAATATTTTCGCAATCCAGTTAAAACTTACAGTTGTTTTAAATTTAACACTATCATATTTATACATGGTCGTATCAATCTCACCTGTCAAATAATATTTTGACACTAAATTATTAAAAGCCTCTTTTTGTAACCCCATTATATCATCAACATGAGACATTTCTTTTAATATCACTTGCTTAGTATTGGGCATTTGTGGCAAAAGCTTCTCAGCTGCATATTCAGGAGGTGTTGAAACATCGAGATTTCCACCTATCATTAAAGTTTGAACCTCTGAGTACTGTACCTTTCTATATTCTTCCTCTATTAAAACACTCTCCCACTGTAATCCGCCGCTCCATATTAATAAAGACAAAGGTGCTCCTATTTTTAATGTATCAGGTTTGAGCAGGTTTGAATAGTTCAGGCTTTTATCAAAATCAGCACTTGCTCCTTTATTGAACAAATCCCCCCAAGTAAACATTTTCGGAACAAGATAATCGTATGCTAGCTGCATTAGGTATAACCCACTATAATCTCCTTTTTCGGCGGCTTTACGGAATGAATCGAACACCATAATTGCACTTGGTTTCCTGTACATTAATACAAAAGAGGTAGCTTTTATTTTTTCAGAGTCGAGTTTAAAAAACGTCCATTTTTTTGGCATATTCTTAAAACTCAATTCAATTGATTCTTCGATAGTCAAATTATCTGTATCCTTTAGATTACATAATGAATCGTATTTTTTGATAATCTCTTGTGTTTTTACTGGCCACCAAACAAAATGTCCGGGAGGGTTAACTCCGATCATTATAGATTTATTAATTGAATTTGGATATTTGTATCCAAAGAATAAAGCACATCTTGTTCCGTAACTCGCCGATAATAAATTAATCTTTTCATAGCCAAGTAATTTTCTAACTTCTTCAAAATCATCAACAACGTCAATGATTGTAAAATCCTTTAAGTCAATATTTTTCTCTTTTAGTCCATTGATATATTTTTTAGTAGCATTTTGCAGGTTTTCAATTGACTCTTCGCTCAGTAGAGAATCGTTTATCCCCTTTATCGCTTTTTTTATTCCTTTTGATTTCAGAATTACTGAACCATCAATCCCTCTATAACCTGTTAAAACAACATCATGATTTTCAAGCAGGATTTTTGGAGGTTTAAAATTCAAATTGGAAATGCCAGGCCCACCAGCAAACCAAAATATAGGTTCTTTTGGATTTGTGCTTTTAGTATGGATAATATGAACGGGAAGGAATAAATCCGCTGAAATTGAATCATTTCTGTTAGATTTTATTGAAAAAGTTATTTTTGTTACTTTAAATCTTTCTTTTTCAATTTTAATTGAAGATTCTTTTACTTCTCCGCTATAATATGATTTTGCCATAGTGCCGTGAGTTTTTCATTAATTTGTACAATTAACTCTCCAACCTGATTGGTGTTTTTTTTTTGATCTTCCACGTTTTTTGTCTGATTTTTTCCTGGAATGATAAATCGGAGTACAACCCTTTGGCACTTCGAACCCAAAAGCCTTGCAGATGTCCAACTGCGAACCAACGAATGGAGAGATGAATTTGGCTCTTCCCCTATGTTCAATACAACGAATGGAGCGCATTTCATCCAGAACCTCATGGGTTGAGCTGAACGTTTCTTTGAGTTTGGTTGTTTTCCAGATATGTCTAACATAAGAACTTATGATCAGCGCAACGAAAAGCACAAAAAGTCGACCGGTTTTCCCTTCTTCCGACCAGCAACGCTGCTTATCAAAGCCCATCTGCCCTTTCATCTGTTGAAAGTATTTTTCCTGCTCATCGCGAAGGCTGTACGCATCCAACGCTTCCATTGCACCCATATCAAGCCCGAGAGTCATGTTGGCAAAGAAACCCGAGGCTCGTTTTGCCGTGGCTACCTTTTTCTTATTGAGTGTGAAGGCAACAAAAGTACGGTCAGAAGCATGGTATTCGAGATCAAACCAATTGTAATTTTTTCGGATACTGATATCGTCATCCAGTCGCTCTCCCGCTTCCATGATGGATTGTAGAGCCTGGCGTTGAGACTCAATGGCAATATCTATAGTGGTTAATTCTTGACCACGCCTAACGGCATCAAAATACAGGTTGAGTTTAAGACGATCGGCTTGGGTTGTTCCGCCACCTTTGCTCACTACCCGGTACACCAAATCGTATGACTTATGATAGAGTCTTGTTCCCGCATCAATGGACATTTCCTCTGGTCTACCGCTAAAGACGCCCAGTTCGAGGATCTTTTCCATGACTAAATGCTGGCGTACCTTTACGCACATGATCATTTGTTGGCGGCCAAGGATATATCGTTCCAGATTGGCGAGCGATTCATAACCTCTGTCTGTAACCAGAATAACCTTTGGGAATCCGGCATGATTCAGGTCGGTAAGAATCGTTTCCACACTCCGGGAGTCAGGAATATTACCGGGGAAGGTTCTGTAGTAAATCGGCATATGACTGTCCAGAGAGTACACTACCACTTCAAGAGTTTGTTCTAATGGTACACCCTCCTTGTTTCTGCCCCATTTGGTGTCTGCCAAGGAGTCACCATAAGCCGAACGGCTCGTGGAGTCTACAGCACAAAGCTCACTTTTACCCAATCTGCCGGCTCTCAATCTGAAGAGTTCCATCCGCTCAGACTCTGTAATGGATTGAGTCAGGCGAGTAATCTTGGTTGGTGTCAGTTCTTCATCGGAAGGTGTTTTAGCTACTCGTTGCCAGCGTGCAAGCCGATTATAGGTGTGACCGGTAAGGTAGGGAAAGAAAGCGAGTGTCAATAGGGAATTCACCATCTGGATGTTGCCATCAAATACGGTCAAAAGATCTTTGCGGATGCCCGTCTTAAGGGCAACCTGCTCCAGAAGCCATACATCACCATACAAGCGGTTCTGATCATCACCCTCATAAGCGGGGCGCCCTTGATTGCGCTTGACGGAGAAAGCTTCCCTCTGGCTCAGGTCCCATCCATCGGGAAAAATCAGTCTGGAGCGCTCCTCAGGACTTGCAGAAATATAATGCTTGCCCGGTGTAAAGCGCAAGTTCTGATCAACAGTTCCCCAATGCAGAATGGAATACTTTCGCTTTCCATCCGGCATTACACTATATGGATGAGTGGAGGCGTACATGTGACCTGCATTCTTGTGAATAGCAATCCTGTAAATACTATCTTCTTTTGATGGTCTTGCCATAGCTTAATATTATTAGTTATACAAATGTATAACTAATAATCCGGAGAAGCTACACCCTTGAAGAATTTATTCCGTTAATTTATGGATCTATATTGCTACTTTCACTAGTTAATTGTACAATTCGTTGAAAAACTTACGTTTGAATGTTGTTTTAATAGCGTGCTGGCCAAACAGAGTCACCTTCTCTAATGTACGTTCGTATATGAGCTGGCCTGTCTTTTTCTCCGCTTTTCTCCGCTTGAGTATCCATTTGATCAATCCAATTAGAGAATCTGTCAAAGATATTCCATAAATCTCCGCCATTATCGTTTACTTGGGCATTTACAAATACTATAAACGGATTGCACTCCGCGTGGAAAGGAGTGTGCTTTTCATATCCTTCAACTCGCTTCCACTGCAAATCCTTAGGCAGATTCCAGCCAAAACCATAGGTGTAATTTGTATAAATATAGTTCTTCGCATCCCATTTTTCAAAGTGGGTGTTTGTCGATGATGCTGAAGTGACAGCGCCGGATCCTCTTTTGATATATAATTTGTCACCCTTAATGGAGACTTCTCCAAGAAGCTGGATAGCAGACTGCCCAAAAAGAAGAGGTGCAGCCTGCTTATCAAAGACAATGGCGTTCACATTTCGTAGTGTAATAACACCTATTTTGATTGTTTTAAGTACGATGTTTGTATGATCGACGATTCTTCCATCAGCAGTCATTGACTTAGCCTGCCCAATGATGTCATTGGCTGTTATATAACCATTATCAACCATCATCTCCGCAAGTGACTTTGAAATACTAACTGCCGCGGCCCCAGTATCGAATATCATCTTTACCTTAAAGCCATTCACCTCACACGGTACTTTGTAGACACCCATTTCTTCGACCATCTGGATGACAGTTTGTGCTCTCACCGACATAGAAAAAACTAAAGAAAGGCAAATGAACAATATTGATTTCTTCATATCAGTCAAAATCTGTTTCCATATCCTTCATTATGCCAGAATCCCGAATAAATATTAAATGAATATGTGTACAACCTCTCTCCTTCCCACCATATTTCAATTCTATAACCACCAGATTCCCAATGACCAGGAGAATCCGAACCCCATCCCCCCAATTTAGTAGTAATCTCCTTATCTAACTCTTGCAAAAACAAACTCTGACGATATGAATATCCATCCGGGCTTTTTGTGCCGGTCCTCAATTCACCATTTTTATATAACTTAACATCGAAGTAAAAGCGTCCAGTCCTATTTGCCTTTAGTTTTATAACCGGGCTGAGGTAACGGGTATTGTCGTCGTAAATAGTTGCGCCCGCCTTGTGAATCACTTTTCCATCATATGTTACGTTTTGTATTTTCGCTGAAGATATCGAACACGGGATTCCTCCAATTTTTATAAAATCTTCGTGAAGCCTTGACGAAGCGTCTGATTCTTCTGCCTCTGAATAATACTTCATTGCGTCAAAACGATGCCCCGTTTCATATAGTCCTTTAGAATAATAATATGTCATCTCGGTCCAGAAAGATGTTTTTTCTTTGCCTAATTCATATCCTTTCTTTCCCCACTTAAGAAGGTCATCCCAATCCTCCGAAGAATAATACTTCCTACACATTAAAACTATGCCCACTCCATTTTGAGGGTCTTCCATCAATAGTTCTTCTACAATCTTATACGCTAAATTAAAATAATACTCTTTAAGGAAATAACTGGAAGTTAAATTGTAATAAATGAGAGCTAACCTTTCCTTGGCCACCTTGTTCGCAGGATTTCTTTTAATCATTTTCCGACAAATCGCTGCCGCCATATCATAATATTCCTCATCATCTTTTGAATCCTGACCCAATAAAAAGCAAGCCGAAGATAAACTATCAAGAATAACTTCGTCATTTGGATTTGCATCCCATGAAGTTGTTAGGTATTCTTTACACAGATTTTCAAGTTCTAATTCTCTAGCCTTTTGATATTTTATAAAGTACTCTCTTGAAAGCCTGTTATTCGGCAAGGACACAACGTACTTAATTTTATCTCCAAAACCGTTAATATTCTTGGGGTAGTCCTTTAATAACACAACAATAGCGAAAGCAAGAATGCCAATTCCAATAACTGACAGTATAACGATTTTTGTGATTTGTTTTTTGTCTACTCCACAAAACAGTTGGCGAATAGAATTACGCACTTTGTGCTTCTGCTTCGAGTCTTCA
>JAQVSH010000247.1 GCA_028700615.1 Bacteroidales bacterium | reverse complement strand
CCTGTGTATAGTGAAATTGCAGGAACTTATTCCTTCGCTGAAAGCGCAGGCTCTTCACCAGAGTGTCGTGTTTAAATTTTTAGACGACACCTTCCATTTTAAAGACTATCTTCCACTATGAACGAAATAACAGCGCAGGAAACTTTTATGCGCGTAAAAGACTGGGCCGAAGAAGACCGGCCCAGGGAAAAACTATCGGACAAAGGCTTATCAGCTCTTACCGATACGGAACTACTGGCTATCATTCTGAGAAGTGGTTCTTCCTCCGAAACCGTGGTTGGCTTATCCAGAAGAATGCTTTCCATGGCAGGGAACAGTCTGGATTCGCTGGGCAGGATGACGGTTCAGGAACTGACCCGACTCAAAGGGATGGGGCCGGCTAAGGCCATGAGCATTGTATGCGCTTTTGAACTGGGCAGAAGAAGAACCAGAGAAGAAAGTCCGGCCAGATTTACCATCAGTTCGAGCAAAGATGTTTATCAGTTTTGTTCACATCTGATGATGGATATACCCCATGAAGAAATGTACGTGATTCTTCTGAACCGTGCCAACGTGATCATCGGAAGTTTCAAAGTAAGCCAGGGAGGCATTTCTGCGGCAGTCGTGGATATTCGTTTGATTTTAAAGCCGGCGATTGAAAGTCTTGCTTCCGGAATTATTCTGGTGCATAATCACCCTTCCGGAAATCTAAATCCCAGCAGGGAAGACAAACAAGTGACAACCCGACTGAAAGAGGCGGCAAAATTGATGGATATTTCACTTTTAGATCATCTGATCATTGCCGGGAAGTTGTGGTTCAGTTTTGCAGATGAAGGAATTTTATAGGGTTTTTCTTACCTTGCGATGGTCAAAAATAAGTGCTCATGTTTTTTCGCGATGTAGTCGGTCAGGAGAGAATAAAAGCCCGGCTTATTCATTCTGTCAGGGATCAGAGGGTGCCTCATGCGATGTTGTTCCTGGGTCCGGAAGGTCATGGAGGATTACCTTTGGCCATTGCATTTGCCCGTTATCTGAATTGCAGCAACCGGACGGATTCGGATGCCTGCGGACATTGTCCTTCCTGTCTGAAAATATCCAAATTGGTACATCCTGATCTGCATTTTGTATTTCCTGTTGTCAAAGTGGGTTCGAAGGATGTCGTGAGTGATATGCGTCTTCCGGCCTGGAGGGAAGCGGTGTTAAAAAATCCATACCTTACCTCTGAACAATGGATGGAGTGTATTGGTGCGGAAAACAAACAAGGCGGAATCTTTAAGGAAGAGAGTGAGAAAATCATCAGTAAACTTTTGGTAAAATCCTTTGAGTCAGAGTATAAGGTGATGATTGTCTGGATGGCGGAAAAGCTTAATGTGCCGACGGCTAATAAGTTACTGAAAATTTTTGAGGAACCTCCTGAAAAAACTCTGTTTATACTTATCGCTTCGGCTTCGGAACAAATGCTTCCTACTATTCTTTCCAGAATGCAGATCTTCTTAGTCCCTCAGATTGAAGAGGATGCAATGCGTGAAGAAATTATCAGAAGGAACAATGTTTCACCGGAAATGGCCGGAAGGATCGTTAAAATGTCTGCCGGAGATTTCTCGGCTGCTTTGGCTTATCTTTCCGAAGGATCCGCAGATACGGAGTTCTATGATTATTTTGTCCGCTGGATGAGATTGTGTTGGAGTGTCAGATCTGTAAACAAAAGCCGACAAATGTCTTCCATGCTGGAATTAATTCGCCTTATAGAAAAATTATCTTCTCTGGGAAGAGAAAGGATCAAACAGTTTCTTTCTTATTCGATTGGATTGATCAGGGAGAACCTTCTGCTTCACTGCGGGAAGGAGGAACTTGTCAGGCTGGATTCCCGGGAACAGGAATTCTCTTCTAAATTCAGCGCTTATATTCATCAGGACAATGTATTTCAAATTATTGAAGAACTCAGTCTTGCCTATGAACACATTGAGTCTAACGGAAATGAAAAAATAGTCATGACGGATTTGGTGTTGCGTTTAATCCGGCTGATTAAATAGTCTGAGATCCGGAAAGGTAAATATTTAAGGAAGGCATTAAGAAAGTTTTTGAAAATAAGCTTATTTTTGTCCTTTAGCGAAATGAAATCCTGCGTTTTTCATTCGCTTTATGCTAATGTGAACTCATGAGTGATTATATAGAGAATACCCGGGGGCATTTCAATCCGGTTTCGGATTCCGGGGAAAATTCCCCTGTACAATGTCCTTGTGCCCGTGGACGTTTTGAGGTCTTTGACTGGTTGGGAGATATCTCTGATCCTTCTGTACAGAAAGATTTGGTTGAAGTCCGGTTCAAAAATAACAGGAAGGCTTATTTTTTGAATGTTAATAATCTGGATCTCAATAATGGAGATCTGGTTGCCGTTGAAGCTTCGCCCGGTCACGATATCGGGACCGTCACCCTGAGAGGCGAGCTGGTGTATCATCAGTTAAAACGTTATGGTATACAAACTCCGGTAGAGGAATTTAAAAAGGTATATCGTAAAGTGAAGCAGTCTGATCTGGAGAAGTTTTTACAGGCCGTTGAGCTTGAAGAACAAACTATGCTCAGGACCAGAAAGATTTCTGAAAGCCTCAACCTGAATATGAAAATCAGTGATGTTGAGTATCAGGGAGATAAAACCAAGGCTATTTTTTATTATATCGCAGATGACCGTGTGGATTTCCGGGAATTGATTAAAATTCTCGCCGAGGAATTTAAGCTTCGGATTGAAATGAAGCAAATTGGTGCCCGTCAGGAAGCGGGGCGCATAGGAGGCATCGGATCCTGCGGAAGAGAGTTGTGCTGTTCTACCTGGATGACCAATTTTGTTTCAGTGACCACCAGTGCCGCCCGTTATCAGGAGGTGTCCCTCAATCCCCAGAAACTTGCGGGACAGTGTGGAAAACTGAAGTGTTGCCTCAATTATGAATTGAAATGTTATATGGATGCCCAGAAAGATTTTCCGGATGTTTCAAAATGCCTTGAAACGGACAAAGGGCCGCTGTTTCATTTCAAAACAGATATTCACAGACGTTTGATGTGGTTTTCTTCCAGCAAAGATTATGTTTCTGATATGTTGGTACTCAGTGTTGATAAAGTAAAAACGGCCGTGGCTCTCAATAAAGCAGGCAAAAAGGCGGTCGGCCTCCAGGGTGAAACGCTTTCGGAAAAGGCCGAACCCGTTGATTATTATAAAAATGCCGTTGATGAGGATAGCTTGACCCGTTTTCAGGAAGCCAAACCCAAAAAGAAAAAAAGAAAGAACAACAAACGGAAAGATCGTTCTGATGACACAAAGAAATGAAGCCCTTCATGAAACGTCTTTTTGATCGTCAATTCTTTTGGTTTTGTTTAGGGGGCATTCTGCTGTCTCTATCGGCATGTGATGCAACCAGAATCTATGATGCCAATCATGTAGTACCCGGAAAATGGGATCGGAAAGATCTGATTCCTTTTGATGTTTCCATAGATGACACGATTCATCGGTATAATATCTTACTGCATGTGCGCAATACTGGTTTTTATGACTATTCCGAACTTTTCCTCAAAATCTACACACAGTCACCTGATGGCATAGTAAAAGAAGATTCCTTAAGAATCAGTATTGTTGATTCTCTTGGACGAAAGCTGGGAGAAGGAGTGGGAGATTTGCGCAACCACACGGTAGTTTTTAAAAAAAATATCAGATTTCCGGCGGCCGGAATCTACTCATACAGGATAACTCATGAT
>JAQVSH010000246.1 GCA_028700615.1 Bacteroidales bacterium | reverse complement strand
ATTCTGCGGAATGAAAAACGTATGTTGCAGGAGGCCGTTGATTCTCTGTTTGATAATTCCCGTAAATCCAATGCGGTAAAAACTGATGCCAACCGTCCTCTGAAATCTCTTTCGGACAGCCTGAAAGGGAAACAGGGTCGTTTCCGTCAGAACCTGTTAGGGAAAAGGGTGGATTATTCGGCACGTTCCGTCATTGTGGTCGGACCCGAATTACACCTGCATGAATGCGGACTACCCAAAGATATGGCCGCCGAACTTTACAAACCTTTTATTATCCGTAAATTGATTGAAAGAGGGATTGTAAAGACCGTCAAGTCTGCAAAAAAAATAGTAGATCGTAAGGATGCTGTCATTTGGGATATTCTTGAAAATGTATTGAAAGGCCATCCTGTTCTTCTGAACCGTGCGCCTACATTGCACCGTTTGGGAATCCAGGCTTTTCAGCCGAAACTGGTCGAAGGGAAAGCCATTCAGCTCCACCCGCTGGTTTGTACCGCTTTCAACGCCGACTTTGACGGGGACCAGATGGCCGTACATTTACCTCTGGGAAATGCGGCTATTCTTGAGGCTCAATTACTCATGCTGGCCTCTCATAATATTTTAAATCCGGCCAATGGCGCTCCGATTACCGTTCCTTCGCAGGACATGGTCCTCGGGTTGTATTATATTACCAAGGCTCGTAAGAGTACTCCTGAACACGTTGTGAAAGGGGAAGGATTAGTTTTCTACTCTTTTGAAGAGGTCAATATTGCATACAATGAAAAGCGTGTGGACCTTCATGCCGAGATTTCAGTTCGTATTGACGCTGTTGAAAAAGGAACCCCGGTTAAAAAGAGAATCCAGACTACAGTAGGTAGAGTTCTTTTTAACGAGGTTGTACCTACGGAAGTTGGTTATATCAATGAAGTACTGACCAAAAAATCATTACGGGAAATCATCAGCAAGGTGCTGAAGGTAACCGGTACGGCCAGAACTGCTAATTTCCTTGACGATATCAAATCACTGGGTTACAAGATGGCTTTCCAGGGTGGTCTGTCCTTTAATCTGCACGATGTCCTGGTTCCCCCCGAAAAAGAAACATTGGTTAAGGAGGGATATGCCAAGGTAGAGGAAGTCCTGAGCAACTACAATATGGGCTTTATCACCAATAAGGAAAGATACAACCAGATTATCGATATCTGGACACATACCAACGCCAAACTGACCAATACGCTGATGAAGCAGCTGGCTACGGATAATCAGGGATTCAACGCAGTATACATGATGTTGGATTCAGGTGCCCGTGGTTCCAAGGAACAGATTCGTCAGCTTTCAGGTATGCGTGGTTTGATGGCCAAACCGCAAAAATCAGGTGCCACTGATTCTGAAATTATTGAAAACCCGATTTTGTCCAACTTTAAAGAGGGACTGTCGGTTTTGGAATACTTCATTTCGACTCACGGTGCCCGTAAAGGGTTGGCCGATACGGCGCTGAAGACTGCCGATGCCGGTTATCTGACCCGTCGTTTGGTAGACGTTTCTCAGGATGTGATTATCACTGAATCTGACTGCGGTACTTTACGGGGGCTGATGGCAACTGCCATTAAGAAGAACGAAGATGTTCTCGAAACCCTGTATGACCGTATTCTCGGCCGTACCACGGTACATGATGTATACCATCCTTTAACGGGAGAATTGATTATTTCTTCCGGGGAAGAAATTACCGAAGAAATTGCTTCAATCATTGAAAGCTCTCCGATTGAACAGATTGAGATACGTTCGGTGTTAACCTGTGAATCCAAGAAAGGCGTCTGTGCCAAATGTTACGGACGTAATCTGGCCAACGGGCGGATGGTAAGCCGTGGAGAATCTGTTGGTGTGATTGCTGCACAATCCATCGGGGAACCGGGAACGCAGTTAACCCTGCGTACATTCCACGTCGGTGGGGTTGCCGGGGGAATTTCTGCTGATTCCACTCTTGTTGCCAAGTATGACGGGATTGCTGAAATCGAAGAACTTCGTTGTGTTGAAAGACAAAGTCCCGAGGGGAAACCCATGTGGATGGTATTAGGCCGTTTGACAGAATTCCGTCTGATGGACAAAAATACCGGGATTACCCTGTCCACGCATAATATTCCCTACGGATCAAAATTATATGTACAGCCCGGATCTGAGATTAAAAAAGGAACCGTTATTTGTGAATGGGACCCCTATAATGCCTCTATCATTTCTGAAATGAAGGGACGTGTCGGCTTTGACCAAGTCATTGAAGGGGTGACTTTCCGTGAAGAATCGGATGAACAAACCGGTTATACCGAAAAGGTCATCACTGAATCCAAGGATAAAGCCAAGAACCCCGTTGTCAAGATTTATGATGAAAACGGAGAAGTCCTTAAAGTATACAACCTTCCCGTAGGTGCCCACATGTCCGTTTCCGATGGAGACCTTGTAGAAGGAGGAGATATTCTGGTGAAGATTCCGCGTGCTGTCGGAAAAGCCAGTGATATCACCGGAGGTTTGCCTCGTGTTACCGAGTTATTTGAGGCCAGAAATCCATCCAATCCCGCTGTTGTATCAGAAATTGACGGAGAAATTTCCTTCGGTAAGATCAAGAGAGGAAACAGAGAAATTGCCGTTACTTCGAAAGCCGGAGAAGTCAAGAGATATCTGGTTCCCCTTTCCAAACAGATTCTTGTTCAGGAAAGTGATTATATCCGTGCCGGGATGCCTTTATCAGACGGAGCCATTACGCCTTCTGATATTCTGGCCATCAAAGGCCCGACCCAGGTTCAGGAATATATTGTCAATGAGGTTCAGGAAGTATATCGGCTTCAGGGCGTTAAGATTAACGACAAACACTTTGAAGTGATTGTCCGCCAGATGATGCGTAAGGTCGAGATTCAGGATCCCGGAGACACCAAGTTCCTTGAAAACCAGATTGTGGACAAATGGGAATTCATGCAGGAAAATGACCAGATTTATGCGAAAAAAGTGGTGGTTGAGTCCGGAGATTCCGATCTTCGTCCCGGTCAGATTATCACAGTTCGTCAGCTTAGGGATGTCAACTCTCTGTTAAAGAGAAGAGATTCCCGGTTGGTTGAAGCCAGAGATGCCATTGCTGCTACTTCCTGTCAGATTCTTCAGGGGATTACCCGTGCTGCACTGCAGACCCAGAGCTTCATGTCTGCCGCTTCCTTCCAGGAAACAACCAAGGTCCTTAATGAAGCCGCCATATTCGGCAAAGAAGACGATCTGGAAGGCCTGAAAGAAAATGTCATTGTCGGTCACCTGATTCCTGCCGGAACCGGGTTAAAGGAATATCAAAAACTGATCGTAGGTCCTAAGGATGAATTTGATAAGCTGAACCGCGAGAGTTTTGAATCCGGCGAAGAGGATATAGACATTATGGATATTTGATAACTTATCATCAAGCATAGAAAACAGGAGAATACATTACGTATTCTCCTGTTTTTATCTTAACCCGACTCATGATGGATATACGTTTTCCGGACTATCCTTTACAAAAACAGCTTTCCAAAGGGAAATGGTATGTGTTTGATATCATCCGAAAGAAATATGTTGTGCTTACTCCTGAAGAAGAAGTACGGCAACGTTTTATTCATTTTCTGATGCATGAGAAAGGAGTTCCTTCCGCTTTTATTTCAGTGGAGAAATCCATTGTTGTGCTGGGACTTAAAAGAAGATACGACCTGATTGTCCATGACAGGGCTGGAAGCCCTCTGATGGT
>JAQVSH010000245.1 GCA_028700615.1 Bacteroidales bacterium | reverse complement strand
CAGAGGCCGGTATGGGTACTTTTTCCTGTGCCGGATTCGCCCAAAAACAATACAGCACTTCCGTCATATACAATAACAGAAGAATGAACGGGAGAAAAGTGGCGGGGAATACCCCAAAAGGCCACATACATCCATATTGTAAATTTCCGATATCCAGCCTGATGTTTATATTAAGATCGGGCCTATGATCTGCCAGTATATGGGTAAACAATCCAAAACCCGGAAGTAACCTCGGGACGGCATCCGGTGTTTCTGTAATAAGACAGCCAGTCCCAGTCAGCCGCCGGCAATTCGGAACATATTGGAATATACGATTTTATGGTAGCCTCGCCCGTGACGGTTTCTTCAGGGAATTCTGTATCTTTTTCCTACCATCACCTCTATACTCTGTTGGATTTTCATATTATCGGATCTTCAGGCTCAACAATCAGTGCGATAAGACTCACCGGAACAGATCTGGCCTATAGCGGAGGCACAATGGATATATCTCAAACCACACCCTCAGGTGCCTACACGGTTAATAACATCACGGGGACCTCGGCGAATGTAACGGTAACCCTCACCTCGCCTCTGTCGTTATCCAATTCGCCTCAAAGCGTTTATATGATGATTACTCCCGGGCACAGTGGAGAAAGTATTTATTTTGATCTTAACATTGACGGAACATGGAGAAGAATTAACAAAACGGCTCCCACCGGCGGGTTTGCCCGCGGAACCAAATACAATGTTGCCGTTAACGCTGATAATGCAAATATTATTTTTGACGATCCAATATTCAAAGCCTATTTTGTTTCTCACTTTGATACAGGTAGTGATGGAGAAATAAGTCCGGCTGAAGCCGCCGCAGTCACTGATGATATCAATGTACAAGATGGAAGTATTACATAATTGGAAGGTATTCAATATTTTACAGCGTTAACTAGTTTATCTTGCGAATCCAATCCCTCGTTATCAACCCTGGATATTCCCGCCAATACGAATTTAACTTATTTAAGCTGCTACAACTGTGGGCTAAGCACTCTGGATGTCACTTATAATACGGCATTAACAACATTGAACTGTGACTATAACAACCTGTCGCCCTCTTTGGATATATCACACAACACCTTCTTAAGTACTTTTCGTTGTCAGGGCAATCCCTCACTTACTACCTTATACATGGCTTCCGGACAGAGCATTACACCCATTTTTCAAAAGGATGCCCACACAATAATTGTATACAAATAATTAATAGCTAAATTTTTATTTTTTATTTTAATCAAATGTTCTTAACTTTGTATTGAACATTTGATTGAAATTATTATGCCGAGACCAAAAAAACTGCGCAAGATAAATGGGATCCCTCATTTCAAAGGTTTTATGCCCATAGGGGATCAGAATGAAGAACCGCCCGTATTTCTGAATTTAGAAGAATATGAGGCCATCCGTTTGAGTGATTTTGAATTCCTGGCTCAGGAAGAAAGCGCAACGGCAATGAACGTTTCCCGGCCGACATTTACCCGCATTTATGAAAGCGCTCGTCGCAAGGTAGCACTGGCTTTTGTAAAGGGAAGGCCCATAGTCTTTGAAGGCGGAAAGATTTATTTTGACAGTAAATGGTTTACCTGCCACCAATGCGGTTGTTCGTTTAACATCCTGCACAACCAGACTACCGCCATAAGGTGCGCCCTGTGCGGCTCGGAAAATATTGAACAATATAAAAACCCATTGTTATGAAAGTAGCCATCACCTCTACGGGGAATACCCCCGAATCCCTACTGGACAGCCGCTTTGGGCGCTGTGCCTATTTTGTAATATACGACACTCAGAGCAAGTCAACTGAGTATATTCCCAATCCCAATAAAGACAGCCTGGAAGGCGCCGGCCCGGCATCTATACAGTTAGTCGCCTCAAAAGGAGTAGAAAAAGTCATATCCGGAGAATTTGGAGCCAAGGTCAAATCGGTTTTTGACCGTCTTCAGATTCAACTTATTGTGATTAAAGATCAGGAAAAAACCATTAAAGAAATATTGGATTTACTATGAAAAGAATTGCCATTCCACTGGAAAGCGGTCGTTTGTGCTCCCACTTCGGCCATTGCGAACAATTTGCCATCATTGATGTTGAAAACGACACCATTACAAGAGAAGAACTCCTTACTCCCCCACCTCATGAACCGGGCCTTTTACCCGCCTGGCTTTCCCAAAAGGGTGTTACCGACGTCATTGCCGGTGGTATGGGACAGCGTGCACTCGACCTGTTTGCCGCGCAGCAGATACACGTTAACGTGGGCGCACAACCAAAAAAACCGGCCGATCTTGTTAAAGAATGGATAAATAAAACCCTGCAAACGGGAACAAACGCTTGTGATCATTAATACCCCAAAATGAAAATCACTATTGCCAGCGGCAAGGGAGGCACCGGAAAAACATTTGTATCCACTAACCTGTTTTTTGCTATCCAACAGGAAGGAACCCCTGTAACACTTATCGATTGTGATGCCGAGGAACCCAATGTGATGGAGTTTTTCTCCGGAATCCGGACAGAACAATATCCCATTATTCAAAAAGTGCCTGTTATCCATGATGATTTGTGTACCTATTGCGACAAATGCAGGGAATACTGTAATTATAATGCCATAATTTGTCTTCCTCAGGCAAAGCATATCCAGGTACTGGAAGATCTTTGTCATGATTGCGGAGCCTGCCTTGCCGCCTGCCAATACAATGCCATCACAGAAAAAGAGAAAACACTGGGACACGTCTCGGTTTATAGCCTTTCCTCAGGCGCATCGGTTGTGGAAGGCCGACTTTCTATAGGTGTATACTCTCCGATTCCGGTTATCAAAGGAGCTATGCATTACCCCCATCAGGAAGAAAACACACTCTTTGATGCCCCGCCGGGTATATCATGCCCTTTTATTGCTACTGCAGATAAAGCCGATTATGTTGTACTCGTTACAGAACCTACGCCATTTGGGCTCAACGACCTGAAACTGTCTGTCCAAACATTGGACACGCTGCAAAAATCATACGGAGTGGTCATTAACCGGTCAGGCCTGGGAGATAACAGCATCTATGAATGGCTGGAAGAGAAAGGTATCCCGATATTGGCAGAAATACCCTTTGACAAAGAAATCGCACGAGTATATTCTGAGGGCCGACTCATAGCAGAAGTAAATCCCGGTTACAGATATTTTTTTTCTAATCTTTATCAAAAGATACAAAACCATGCCGGAAATTGTTCTTCTCAGCGGTAAGGGAGGGACAGGCAAGACGAGCCTGGCTGCCGCTTTCGCCACCTTGGAAAAAAATCTTGTGGTAGCCGATTGTGATGTAGATGCAGCCAATCTGTATCTTGTGCTTCAACCGGAGGACCATACCTGCCAACCGTTTATTACCGGGTATAAAGCCCGTATTGATTACAACAGCTGTACCCAATGCGGGCTATGCATGGAGTATTGCCGTTTTGGTGCTATATCCATAGCAACCGGTCGAGCATACCCAAAAGAGAAAATAACCATTTCCAGTACCGCATGCGATGGTTGTAAATTATGTGCCCGGATCTGCCCCATTCAAGCCATTTCGATGATCCCCAGCGACAAAAGTCTGTGGTTTGCCGGGAATTTCCGAAATGGAAAGATGATACATGCCCGGCTGGCTCCGGGAGAAGAAAATTCCGGAAAATTAGTAAGCCTGGTCAGGGAAAAAGCACGGCAAACGGCTAAAGAGACCGGGTGGCAAAGAATAATTATTGACGGGCCTCCCGGTA
>JAQVSH010000244.1 GCA_028700615.1 Bacteroidales bacterium | reverse complement strand
CAATGAAACCAGTATTATGGGTACCACTACCATGCCGCTGGAGTTAATTGTCCGGGGAAATAATCAAGCAGATGTAAAAGATTATGCTGCAAAAGTGTATGAAATCGCAAAAAACATTCAGGGCGCCACTGATGTGGAAACTTCTGATGAAGAAGGTAATACTGAATTGAAAATCAGTCTGGACAGGGAGAAGTTGTCCCAATTGGGACTCACCTTAGGAGGTGTGGGTTCGGAACTTCGTATGGCCTTTGCCGGAGATCAGAACTTGAAATATACGGATCACGGTGAAGAATATGACATCAATATTATGCTGGATAATTTTAACCGGAAAAGCAGGGAGGATCTTGAAAATGTTTCTTTTATCAATGCTAAGGGAGACTTGGTGAGGTTAAAGCAGTTTGCGGATATTTCTGAAAATAAGGGCGCTTCTGAGTTAACCCGTTATGATAAATTGCCCTCTATCAGTATTACGGGTCAGGTCGCAGGAAAAACCATCGGAACCATAGGCGATGAGATCAAGGCTAAACTGGCTCAGATTGAAAAACCGGCCGGAGTAGACATTGTGTATGCCGGTGATCTGGAAAATCAAACTGAGTCTTATGCCAGTCTGTTGGTCGCATTAATTGCATCCATTCTTTTTGTTTATTTAGTCATGGTAGCTCTTTATGATAGTTATGCTTATCCATTTGTGGTGTTGTTCTCTATGCCTTTGTCTATTATCGGGGCTTTGCTGGCATTGGCGCTGGCTCAAAAGAGCATCAGTATTTTCTCCATCATGGGGATTATTATGCTGATGGGTCTGGTGGCTAAAAATGCCATCCTGGTAGTGGACTTTGCCAATGATATGGTGGCCAGGGGGCATAAAGTCTACGAATCGATTGTAGAGGCTACCAGCCTTCGTTTCCGCCCCATTCTGATGACAAATATTGCCTTGATTTTCGGTTTGCTTCCCCTGGCGCTTTCAACCGGTCCCGGAGCCGAATGGAAAAGCGGGCTCGGTTGGGTATTGGTAGGAGGTCTGACCAGCTCTATGTTTTTGTCACTGATTGTGATTCCGGTTATGTATGTGATTGTTTCAAAGTTATTAAAAAAGGAGTAGAAAGAATTCCGGAATCGGGATTCAAACGTTTATGATAAATCTTTTGTAATATTGCCAACATAGTCAATAGGTTCACTTGTTTAATCAGGGTTTTATCAATTCTTTGGTTATGAATCAAAAATCAATCTTTGCTTTATTGCTGATGTGCACAATCGTCCTTCCATTTGCCTGTTCTCCGTCCGGGAGGGATCAACAGGCCGGTACCGACAGTCAGCCGGATACCTTTCAGTATTATGTTGAGCAGTTTGCCGATCTCCAGATATTGCGCTATCAGGTTCCGGGTTTTAATGAACTGTCCCTGAATCAGAAAAAACTGGTGTATTACCTGAGTGAGGCCGGAAAATACGGCCGGGATATTATCTTTGATCAGAACAACCGCTATAATCTGACGGTACGCCGTACCCTTGAGAATATTGTACAAACCTATCAGGGAGATCGTTCCGCCGAGGCTTTCGGGAAATTGATGCTTTATACCAAGCGGGTATGGTTTTCTAACGGGATACATCATCATTATTCATCGGATAAGTTTATGCCGGAGTTTTCTGAGTCCGATTTCAGGGCTTTTGTGGCAGGATCAGATCCTGAAGGATTTCCCGTCCCTGAAAATACGACCCTGGAACAATGGGAAAATAAGATCATTCCGGTGTTGTTTGATCCTTCAGTTTTCCCGAAAAAGGTAAGTCAGTCCAGTGACCAGGATATTGTTTTGTCGTCTGCCTCCAATTATTATGAGGGCGTGACCGAAAAGGAGGTGTCTGACTATTATGAAAAACTTCGTACTCCGGGAGATTCTCAGCCGATTTCTTACGGATTAAACTCAAAGGTGATCAAAGTGAATGGGGCAATCTGTGAAAAGGTATGGAAATCGGGAGGAATGTATGGGGCCGCCATTGATAAAATACTGTTTTGGCTGGAAAAGGCCGCCACAGTGGCGGAATCGGATGCTCAAAAGGCTCTTTTGGAAAAGTTGATGGCGTATTACCGTACCGGGGATTTAAAACTTTTTGATGAGTTTAATATTTTGTGGGTAAAAGACACTTCTGCGGTTGATTTTGTCAACGGATTTACTGAAGTTTATGGTGATCCCCTTGGCATCAAGGGCAGTTGGGAATCTGTGATCAATTTTAAGAATGTTGAGGCGACCCGTCGTACCAGCCTGATTAGTCAGAATGCCCAGTGGTTTGAGGACCATTCTCCGATAGAAGATCGATTTAAGAAGAAAGAAGTGAAGGGGGTTTCCGCTAAGGTGATTACAGCGGCCCAACTGGGAGGGGATTCCTACCCCTCTACCGCGATAGGGATTAATCTTCCCAATGCAGACTGGATCCGTAAGGATTATGGTTCCAAGTCCGTGACCATTGAAAATATTACTTACGCTTATGATCAGGTTTCTGCCGGTTCGGGACTTCTGGATGAATTTGCTGTGGATGAAGCCGAAAAGGAATTGTCGCGTAAATGGGGCTCTTTAGCCGGTAATCTTCATACTGATTTGCATGAATGTCTGGGACACGGATCGGGACAATTATTGCCCGGAGTGTCTGCCGAGGCGCTGAAAAATTATCATTCTCCCCTGGAAGAGGCCAGGGCCGATTTATTTGCCCTGTACTATCTGGGAGATCCCAGGTTGGTTGAAATCGGATTGATTCCTGTACAGGATGTGGCTTGGGCGGAATATAGTTCCTATCTCCGTGTGGGATTGATAACCCAGTTATCCCGTATTGAGCCGGGTAAGGATATTCAGCAGGCCCATATGCGTTGTCGTAAATTAATTTCAGAATGGTGTCTGGAAAAAGGGACTCCGGAAGGCATCGTTGAAAAAGTGGTCAAAGAGGGTAAAACCTATGTAAAGATCCATGATATGCAAAAGCTCAGGGCTTTGTTTGGGAAATTACTTAATGAAATTCAGCGCATTAAATCGACCGGAGATTATGAGGCCGGGAAGGCTCTGGTGGAAAATTACGGGGTAAAGGTTGATCCTGTTTTGCATCAGGAGGTGCTGGATCGTTATGCCCGCCTGAATATTGCTCCTTACAGCGGTTTTATCAATCCTGTTTTTAAACCGGTGATGGAGAACGGAGAAATTACGGATGTCCTGATTGAGTACCCGAAAGATTATATACAGCAACATCTTGATTATTCAAGGGAATACTCTGTATTACCCGATTTTAATTAAGATTTGCCCCGAAAGGGAAGGTCATATTACCGTTCTGATCATCTGATGGAATAATTCCAGCGCTTTCTGTTTTGGGGTATCAAAGGCATAGTCAATCCGCCGGGTGAGGTATAACAGGGCCTGTTCCATACTGCAGGGCAGGTTTGTCTGGGCTGCAATGGCGTCTTCGATGTGTTCAATTCCCCAGTGAAGGGCTTTGTTGAAGTCTTTCCGGAGATCCTCGGGCATTTTTATTCTGCTGATCCAGCAGGCAAACACAAAAGGAAGTCCGGTATACTTCATCCATTGTTCTGACAGGTCATAAATATAGGGAGCCGTAATGTTGAATGTTTTGTCCCCGATGGCTACCATGGCGGATCCATCAGAAAGAAGGTGGGAGTCGGCCTCTTCGTTCAGAGGGATATATTCGGGCCGGATATTCCAAAATCCGGAGGCCAATATGCGTGCAAGCAACACGGAAGTGCGGGAATGATAGTCCATATAA
>JAQVSH010000243.1 GCA_028700615.1 Bacteroidales bacterium | reverse complement strand
CACAACGGATCGTTTGGAAAGACGGAAATACAATCCTTTTCTGAAAAAAGTGACCGTTCATAAAGAAATTAAATAAATCTTCTGAATCATGGCAAAAAAAAGTAGTAGCAACGCTGAAAACGAAAGAAGGTAATGGCAAAGGAGTTGCCAAAGTTATCAAGATGGTAAAATCTGAAAAGACAGGTGCATATTCTTTCAAAGAAGAAATTGTGGCCACTGAATTGATTCAGAATTTTTTGAAACAATAATCAGTTGTGAGAACCACTATATGAAAAGCTTCCTTCTCTACAGAGGGAAGCTTTTTTTGTGTCTTAAGAATTGCATATCTTTGCAGCCAGTAAGAGAAATAACGGGATATTAAAGGGCCCGGGAGGGGGATCAATAACGTTTATCTATCATTATGGCATTCTTTAATCTGTTCAATAAAGAAAAGAAAGAGAGTTTAAATAAAGGCCTTGAAAAGACGAAGGACAATCTTTTCTCCAAAATTGCCAGGGCTGTAGTAGGAAAGTCGACCGTTGATAATGAAGTGCTTGACAATCTTGAAGAAATTCTCATTTCAGCTGATGTCGGTGTTGAAACGACCCTTCGTATTATTGAAAGGATAGAAAACAGGGTTGCCAGAGATAAATATTTTGGTACGGATGAGCTGAATGCCCTTTTAAAAGAAGAGATTGCTTCATTATTGTCTGAAAATAATACCGGGGAGTCGGTTGATTTTTCTACCATACCTGTTTCAAAACCCTATGTAATTCTGGTGGTAGGAGTAAACGGAGTCGGTAAGACCACCACAATAGGTAAATTAGCCTACCAATTTAAAAAAGCGGGCCTTAAAGTATGCCTGGGTGCTGCAGATACATTTCGTGCCGCAGCAGTAGACCAACTGGTCATTTGGTCTCAGAGAGTGGGAGTAGAGATTATTAAGCAGCAAATGGGAGCGGACCCTGCTTCGGTAGCATATGATACCGTACGGTCGGCTCTTGCTAATCAATATGATGTGGTACTGATTGATACGGCGGGTCGTTTGCACAATAAAATAAACCTGATGAATGAACTTTCCAAGATAAAAAAGGTCTTGCAGAAAGTAATACCGGAAGCCCCCCATGAGGTGTTGCTGGTATTGGATGGGAGTACAGGACAGAACGCTTTTGAACAGGCCAAACAATTCACACTCGCTACCGATGTAACTGCCCTTGCGATCACCAAACTGGATGGTACGGCCAAGGGAGGTGTGGTGATTGGCATTTCGGATCAGTTTAAAATTCCTGTAAAATATATTGGCATAGGAGAGAAAATGGACGATCTTCAGGTTTTTAACAAACAGGAATTTGTTGATTCCTTATTTTCTGAAAATTAATGTGTGCCAAAAGACGCATCCAGGTGATTACCATGGGCTGTTCCAAGAATCTTGTGGATTCGGAGCGTTTAATGTACCAATTGTCTGCTTCGGGCTTTGAAGTACTGCACGAAGACACTCCCGGAAAAGTTTCGGCTGTCGTTATCAATACCTGCGGATTTATCGGAGATGCTAAAGAAGAATCTATTGATATGATTCTTCGCTGTGTTGAGGCAAAAAAAGCAGGGAAAATAGATCAGGTAATCGTGATGGGCTGCCTTTCCGAACGATATAAAAAAGATCTGCAAAAAGAAATTCCCGAGGTGGACGAATATTTTGGGGTTACCGATTTACAAAGCCTTGTACGTAGACTGGGAGCGGAATATTGCAGCGAACACCTGGCCCGTAGAATTCAAACCACGCCTTCGCACTATGCTTATTTAAAAATAGCTGAAGGATGTGACAGATCCTGTGCATTTTGCGCTATTCCCGGTATACGGGGAAAATATCAGTCTGTTTTTCCTTCCGACATTCTCAATGAAGCCGGTATGCTGGTTGAAAGTGGGGTAAAAGAGTTGCTTTTGATAGCTCAGGATCTGACTTATTATGGAAAAGATCTTGAAAACAGAGCTATGCTTCCCGAATTGGTGGAGTCTTTATCTCAAATTAACGGGATTCACTGGATTCGTTTGCATTACGGATATCCTGCCGGATTTCCATCTGATTTACTGAGAGTTATGCGGGAAAACGAGAAAGTATGCAAATACCTGGACCTTCCGTTTCAACACATCAGCAGTAAAGTGTTGAAAGCTATGCACAGAAATATAGATCAGGATAAGACCCTTGAGTTAATTCAACAAATACGTGAGGAGGTTCCTGGTATTGTTTTAAGAACCACGTTGTTAACAGGCTTCCCGGGAGAAACTGAAAAAGACTTTCAACTTCTTGAGGATTTTGTGCATAAAGTCCGGTTTGAAAGATTGGGGGTATTTGCCTATTCTCATGAAGAAAATACCTATGCAGGGGATCATTACCGGGATAATGTGCCTGCCATTGAAAAGCAGCGGAGAGTAGACCGTATTATGGAAATTCAGCAGGAAATCTCCCTGGAGCATAATGAATCCATGATAGGGAGTGTTATAGAGACCCTTATTGACCGCGAAGAGGGTGAATTTTGGTATGGACGAACCCCCTTCGACAGTCCTGAGGTAGATAACGAAGTCTTGATTTCCAAGAAAATAGCTCCAAATCTCAGCGTTGGACAATTTTACTCTGTGAAAATTACCGGGGCTTCTGATTTTGAACTGGAAGGTCAGCCGGTCTGATTCAACAGGATAAATTATTTACCCTTTGCTTACAGCAACTAATATTTCTTTCAGGTATTGATAGGTTTTATCCACGGTACTGATCTCAAGTTTTTCATCAGGAGAATGAGGACTTCTGATGGTCGGTCCAATGGATATCATATCCAATTCAGGAAACTTTGCCAGAAACAATCCACATTCCAGCCCGGCATGAATAGCTTTCACCTCCGGTTTTCGGTTAAAAAGCGATTCGTAGGTGCTTTGGGCTATTTTTAGAATGGGGGAGTCTAAATTAGGCTCCCAACCAGGATATCCGTCACCTACTTCAACTTTAGCCCCTGTGATTTCAAAAAGATTTTTGACGTTACGTACTAATTCTTTAATCGCAAGATCGTTTGAGCTTCTTTGGCTTATAACTATTTGAAAATTATTATTTTTATCTCGTTTAATTGAAGCTATATTTAAAGATGTCTCCACCAGTTCTTTGATTTTTTCACTCATGGCAATTACACCATTAGGGCATGCATGCAGGGCTTCTATCATACCCTTTGCCATTTCCGAGTGAAGACAAATTGAATTATTTGGCTGATAATCTGTAACATGTAGTTTAAATTCAGGGTCATTTTCACCAAGTTCTTTCTGAATTCTTTCGAAATATATGTCAGCATGTTGAAGGAAGCGGCTTTTTTCGGGTTCAGGAATGTTTACGATAGCAGAAGCTTCTCTGGGGATGGCATTGTGCAGATTTCCCCCTTCAATATTAAGAATTCTGAGCGTAAAATGTTCCATGGATTCAGAAAGAAAACCTGTCAGAATTTTTATCGCATTACCACGGCCTTTTTCTATATCATCCCCTGAATGACCTCCTTTTAAACCACTGATTTCCAAGTTATAATATGCTCCAGAGGAGATGTTTTCCCATTGCGAAGTGTATTCGATGGAGGTTTTGACGCCCCCGGCGCATCCGATATAAATCTTTCCCTCATCTTCGGAATCCAGATTAATCAGGGTTTTTCCAGTTAAAAACCCGGGTTGCAAGGCATTGGCTCCGGTAAGTCCGGTTTCTTCATCGACAGTAAAAAGAGCTTCTAAAGGACCATGGATAAGATCCGGATCAGAAAAA
>JAQVSH010000242.1 GCA_028700615.1 Bacteroidales bacterium | reverse complement strand
GTTGTCTGAAATGTTGTTAATTTATGCTACAGGCTATAAAAAAAGCTGTCCGACGGGACAGCTTTTTTTATCATAGATTTTCTGATTTGAAATGGCTTAGCTATGTGCAGGACGAAGTTTACGAACCTGTATTCCGGTAGCCCAGATTTCACTTTCGCGAAGTTCTTTAAGTTCTTTTTCCAGCAATGATTTGTAGTCTGTACCACCGGTGGATTCCAGTACTCTTTTGCATTCGCGGCCGTCTGATACGCGGGCGTACAGTTCCTGGAAAACAGGAAGAACGGCTTCAGCAAAACGAGGTCTCCAGTCGAGGGCTCCACGCTGAGCAGTCGCTGTACAGTTGGGATACATCCAGTCCATTCCTTTTTCATCTACAAGACGAATCAGGCTCTGGGTCAGTTCTTCAACGGTTTCATTGAAAGCTTCACTGGGGGTATGTCCGTGTGAGCGGAGGGTATTGTATTGAGCATCCATAATGCCGGCCAGAGCTCCCATCAATACGCCACGTTCTCCGGTAAGATCGCTGAATACTTCTTTTTCAAAAGTAGTGGGGAAGAGGTAGCCTGATCCGATGGCAATACCCAAAGCCAAAGTACGATCCAAAGCACGTCCGGTATAGTCCTGGAATACAGCAAAGCTGGAGTTGATTCCTGATCCGGCGAGGAAGTTACGACGGACACTCATTCCTGATCCCTTGGGAGCAACCAAAATTACGTCTACATTGGCAGGGGGAATAACACCTGTCTGTTCTTTGTATGTGATGGAGAAACCATGAGAAAAATAGAGTGCATCTCCTTCTTTCAGACAAGGTTTTAAAATAGGCCAAACCGCACGCTGGGCAGCATCAGATACCAGATATTGAATAATCGTAGCTTTTTTAGCAGCTTCTTCAATAGAGAATAAGGTTTGTCCGGGAACCCATCCGTCGGCAACCGCTTTGTCCCAATCCGCTTTGAATTCCTGTGATTGTCCGATAATAACTTTGAAACCGTTGTCCCGCATATTTTGTGATTGGGCCGGTCCCTGAACTCCGTAACCGATGATCGCGATGGTCTCATCTTTCAAAACTTCACGGGCTTTGCTCAGAGTGAATTCTTCGCGCGTAACTACATCTTCGATTACGCCACCAAAATTAATTTTTGCCATGATAAATAGATTTAAGTATAAAAGTGATTACAAAGTAAATATAAAAAAACATGTGATGTACTATCGTTCTTTAGATGTTTCCGATCTTTCCAGAAAATCCATTTCCTTCAGATAATCGGTCAGTCTTTCTTTCGTATCCCTGGTTACCGCAACCCTTCCTGAACGGGTGAATTGGGTCACTTTGTAGGGAAATAACAGATCAAACAGCGCCTGGGTTTCTTCCCTGTGGCCGGTTTTTTCAATGACCACGTAGTCGGGAGTAATATCCAGAATTCTCGCACCATGCTGCAATACGATGGATTCCACGGCATTGCTCTTCATTAGGGCTTCTGTGGAAACTTTGTATAGTGCCACTTCCTGATGAACAATTTCTTCATCAGAGTGATAAAAGGCCCGTAAAACTTCAACCAGTTTTTCTATTTGTTTTACCAGTTTTTCAATTTGCTCCGGTGTGGCCACACAAACTATGGTGAATTTGTGAATCCCTTTTAGCGAGGATGCCGAAACGGTCAGGCTTTCAATATTTACTCTTCTGCGGGTAAATATAATGGAGATCCGGTTGAGCAGACCTACATTGTTTTCCGAAAAAGCAGTTACTGTATATTCTTTTTCCATAATATTCCGGTATCAATTATTCAAAGATAATACTCTCAAAAGGTTGTCCTGCAGGAATCATAGGAAATACATTTCCCTCCGGCTCAACATTTATTTCCAGTAAATAAGGACCACTGACAGCAAGCATATCTTCTATTGCTTTGGAGAGAGCATCTTTTTCCATGATTTTTTGTCCCTGAATTCCGTATGCTTTGGCAATGGTGATATAATCGGGATTGTTCATTGGGGTGGAAGAATATCTGCTGTGAAAGAATAGTTCCTGCCACTGTCTGACCATTCCAAGAAAATGATTATTCAGAATCACAATCTTTACCCCGATGCCGTATTGCATGATAGTGCCCAGTTCCTGAATGGTCATTTGTATTCCGCCATCCCCGACGAAAAGAACAACCTCCCTGTCCGGAGCTCCTACTTTTGCCCCTACGGCGGCCGGGAGTCCAAATCCCATAGTTCCCAGTCCTCCCGAAGTGATCAGTGAACGTGTCTGGTTGCATTTTGCATAGCGGGATGCAATCATCTGGTGTTGTCCTACATCGGTTACTATTACGGCATTGCCTCCCGTTTTTTCTCCGATCATATGGACAACTTCTGCCATTTTAATGGTTTCTTTCCCGGAGTTCAGGTCTTTATCGATGACTTTTTCCTGTTCTATTTTTGCATAAGGCGCAAAACTGTCTATCCAGGCATGATGCAAATTAGTCTTTACCAGGGCGGTTAGCTTTGGAAGGGTTTCTTTTACATTGCCTAATAAAGGAACATGTGCAAAAATGTTTTTATTGATTTCTGCAGAGTCTATTTCCAGATGGATGACTTTGGCCTGTCTGGCATATTTATGGATGTCACTGGTGACCCGGTCGTCAAAACGCATGCCGATGGCAATGAGTACATCACATTCATTGGTCTTTTTATTGGGGGCATAATTCCCGTGCATTCCCAACATACCCATATTTAAGGGGTGATCGGTCGGTATGGCTGCTTTTCCTAAGATAGTCCATGCAGCAGGAATCCCTGTTTTTTCAAGAAATGCAATTAATTCCTTTTCGGCATTTCCCAAAATAACTCCCTGACCAATCAAGGCAAGAGGTTTTTCCGCCTTATTGATTAAATCGGCTGCTTCTTCTATAAATTTGTTTTTGATCACAGGGGAGGCTACGTAACTTCTGATAAAATGACAGGGTTTGTAGGAGTAATCAAACTCTGCAATCTGTGCATTTTTAGCGAAATCAATCACTACAGGCCCCGGTCTTCCGGTTGAGGCAATATGGAATGCTCTGGCGATAACCCCCGGAATTTCTTCCGGTTTGGTTATCTGAAAGTTCCATTTGGTTACGGGCATAGTGATCCCGATCAGGTCTGTTTCCTGAAAAGCATCGGTCCCAAGAAGATTTGCTGTTACCTGTCCGGTAATACAAATCAAAGGGGTCGAATCTATCATGGCGTCTGCCAGACCGGTAATCAGATTGGTTGCACCCGGTCCTGAAGTGGCAACTACAATACCCGGTTTGCCTGTTACCCGTGCATATCCCTGGGCGGCATGCGCCGCTCCCTGTTCATGCCGGGTCAGTATAAAATTGATATGATCTGTGTGGTCATATAATTTGTCGAAAAAAGGCATAATGGCTCCCCCCGGGTATCCGAAAAGGGTGTCAACACCTTCTGCCAACAAGGAACGAATCAGGGCTTCCGCTCCCGTCATTCTTTCTGTTTTTATTTCAGTCATAGGATTTGCGTTATTCTACAATTCGAATTCCGCCCTTGTCTGCCGAGCTTACCATGGAGGCGTATGCCCGAAGGGCTTTTGATATATTACGTGTCCGGTTTTTAGGGGTATAGGCATATTTTCCGCGGGATTCTTCTGCTTTTTTTCGCTCACTCCATTCTTCATCTGAGAGATTGGCATTAATGCTTCTGGCAGGAATGTCAATTTCAATGATGTCTCCGTCTTTCAGCAGTGCGATAGCTCCTCCCGAAGCAGCCTCCGGAGAGACGTGCCCGATGGACAA
>JAQVSH010000022.1 GCA_028700615.1 Bacteroidales bacterium | reverse complement strand
GTCATGGTTTTTCTTGTGGTGATTTTTTTCTCGATGTCTTTTCATCAGAACGGGTTAACTCTTAATTTCTTTGCCAGGGATTACACGGTAACTTCTGTAAGCCGGTTTACCAATCTCTTTTTTAATATCTATTCTTTCCTTGCTGTCATTATAGGGATTATCTTGCTTTATTTCGCTTCAGTAAGCACTACAAAAAAGAAAAAGCGTCTTTTAAATCTCGCGGGAAGCATAGCCTCTTTCTTAATAGCCTTTTATTTCTATATGGGTTTTGAGGATAAAAATGCCATCACGCCGATGAAATTTCAACAGTTTAATGCTATTTTCATCGTTTTGCTGACTCCTTTAGTGGTGTCATTTTTCGGATGGTTGAATAAAAAGGGAAAGGAACCTTCCACGCCTCGAAAAATCGGATATGGAATGTTAATTGCCGCATTTGCTTTTTTGATTATGGTGGTTTCTTCTTTTGGGTTGACTCCTCCCAATGAGTTGATTGCCAAAGGGTCTTCACTTGTTTCCCCATATTGGCTTATTGGTACTTACCTGACATTAACTTTTGCAGAACTTTGTCTCAGTCCTATGGGAATATCTTTTGTTTCCAAAGTGGCGCCTCCCAAATATAAAGGATTGATGCAGGGAGGCTGGCTTTGTGCAACCGCCGTGGGAAATAAGTTGTTGAGCGTAGGTAGCTATTTTTGGGAAAAACTTGAACTCTGGCAGCTTTGGCTTATATTCGTTATTTGTTGCCTCGTGTCTGCTGCTATTATTTTTTCTCTTATGAAGTTTTTAGAAAGAGTTACAAAAGCATAGGCCTCGTTTTGTATATCATTCTTTTTATACCTTACTTTGCGAGCTTCAAATTAAGCCATATAAAAAGGATTCCATGTTGGGTGTAAGTGATTCAATACAAGCGTTTTGGATACTTTTATTTGTTTCCATATGCGCTGTGTTTTTTGTCCCTTTGAGATCTAAAGGACAGGTAGCTGCATGGTCCGTACTCGGAAGTGCAGCTATTTTAACCTGGATTTCAGTTCCTGCATTGTGGGGACAGGTACAGGAATTTTCAATACAGGCTGGTTCTTTTCTGGGAGACATCTCCGTAAAAATAGATGCTTTATCGGCATGGTTTATTCTTATTATCAATTTTACGGCGGTGACCGGAGCCTTTTATGGAACGGGTTATCTGAAGGCATACAAAAATCAGTCTTCTGCTAAACTCTCCATGCATTGGATTCTTTATCTTCTGTTCCATCAGTCGATGATCTGGGTCTGTATGCTTCAACACGGTTTTGCTTTTCTTCTTGCCTGGGAGATTATGTCATTGTCGTCTATGTTGCTGGTGATATTTGATCATAATGATCCTAAAATCATTAAAGCAGGAGTCAATTATTTGGTGCAAATGCACTTGAGTGTGGTGTTTTTAACCATTGGATTTATCTGGGCTTATTTTCTGACGGGGTCTTTTAATTTTTCATCCATTCAGAATGCTTTTCACACAAAAGATGCTTTGTGGCTGTTTTTAATCTTTTTTCTGGGATTTGGGCTCAAAGCCGGTTTTGTTCCTTTGCATACATGGTTGCCCCATGCGCATCCTTCCGCTCCTTCACATGTATCAGGGGTGATGTCCGGAGTGATTGTGAAACTGGGTATATATGGCATTTTCAGAATGATCTCTTTTCTTTCGGGAGATTTTCTCTTATTGGGAGAATGTGTGGTGACTCTTTCTATAGCTACAGGCTTATATGGCATATTGAATGCTTCGGTTCATCGTGATTTTAAACAGATGCTTGCTTATTGTACCATTGAAAATATCGGAATTATAGGCATTGGAATCGGAGTAGGTTTGATGGGTATGGGCAATGGCTCCTCCCTGATGTATTTTCTGGGTTTTTGAGGTGCACTGATGCATGTTCTTAATCATTCTCTGTTTAAATCATTGCTTTTTTATTCGGCAGGTTCTGTATATCAGCAGATTCATACCCGGGATATGGAAAAGTCAGGCGGATTAATCCGAAGAATGCCCAAAACAGCGCTGATGTTTTTAATCGGATCTCTTGCAGTTACGGGGTTACCTCCATTTAACGGGTTTATTTCTGAATTTATTATTTATGCAGGGCTTATGTCCGGATTGCATTCGGAGAGTTTAAGCGAAGTCAGTTTACTGGTGCTTACTTTTGGAGGATTAAGCCTTATCGGAGGGATTTCTATCTTAACGTTTTCAAAAGCTTTTGGTACAATCTTTCTGGGACATGAAAGAATTATACATACCCATACTCCTGAAGAGGTTTCTTCACGAATGCTGATTCCTCAATATGCAATTGTCGGAGTGATGTTGAGTATAGCCTTTTTTCCTATATTTTATTTAAAGTTGTTGCTGAATATTCTGGGGGCGTTTTCAAATACTATGAAGGTTCCGGATTTGTCGGGTTTTATACACTATTCTCATATTGCAGGAGTTATCAGTCTTTGTTCGGCTTTGTTTATAGTGATAGTATTATTTTTTCTGGCAATTCGTTATTATGTGGCAAGGCCGTTGAGTCAACCCGTCCGTTCCACCTGGGGATGTGCCTATGTGGGCTCAGCGAATAAAACGCAGTATACAGGTAAATCATTTTCAAAATCTCTGAGTAAAATTTTTAATTTTCTTATCATAGAAAAAAAACAATTTAATGCTTTGCGTGGAGGAGAAATCTTTCCAACCAAAAGAAAATATGGCTCATATTATGTTGATTTTCTTGAACATGGTATTCTAAATCCCGTCATTCAGGGTTTGCTCTACGCTGTGAATTATTTTAAATTTATTCAGAATGGTCGGATGCAGTCCTATGTATTGTATGGTATCATTTTTATTTTTAGTTTTTTGGTGCTGTCTGTTTTAAATATTTTGAAATGACTGTTATTCTGTCGTTTATAATAGTTTTGGTATTAGGAATGTTTTTTATTCCATTTTTATCGTGTAAAAAAAAGGCTGTTGTCGTTTTTTTAGTGGTACTCATCAATGCATTGTTGACGGGGTATTTTGCCATACAAACATTTTTTGGAAAAACATTTCAGATTCTTCTGCCTGGAAGTTCTGTGACAGGACCTGTAAATCTTCAGATGGATGCACTCTCGGGCTGGTTTATCCTGATTATTAACCTGGTTTTTCTTACGGGTTGCGCGTATGGGATTTTTTATATGAAGGCTTATCAGCAAAAGCGCAATGAAATTTCTCTTCATTGGATTTCTTTCCTATTGACGTATGCTTCCATCATTAGTCTTTGTATAATACAGAATAGTTTTGCTTTTCTGCTCGCTTGGGAAATTATGGCTATTTCTGCCTTTTTGATTGTCATTTTTGAGCATGAGAAAATAACGACACTCAAAGCGGGAATGAATTATTTGATTCAGTCTCATGTTTCCATTGTTATTTTAATGTTTGGCTTTATCTGGATCGCTCAGAAAACCGGGAGTTATGATTTTAGTGCTATTTCTTTATATACATCTGAAAATCATGGCTTTGCGGGTTTGTTTTTGTTTTTTTGCTTTTTTATAGGCTTTGCAATCAAGGCGGGTTTTGTTCCTTTTCATACCTGGTTGCCCTACGCTCATCCTGCCGCTCCGGCTCATGTCTCGGGAATCATGTCAGGCGTAATCATCAAAATTGGTATTTTCGGCATTCTTCGGATGATTTCTCTGATTAAAACCGATTACACGACCATTGGATATTTTATTCTGATCTTTTCGGCAATTTCGGGGATTTACGGAGTGATGCTGGCAATTGTTCAGCATAATCTGAAAAAATTACTGGCTTACCACAGCATTGAAAATATTGGCATCATCGGGATGGGAATAGGCCTCGGTTGCCTGGGGCTTGGTAATCATAATCCATTGCTTGCTTCTCTTGGTTTTGCGGGCGCTTTACTGCACACTCTCAATCATGCACTTTTTAAATCTCTTTTGTTTTACACCTCAGGGAGTGTATATCAGGCAGCACATACTCTCAATATTGAACATCTGGGAGGCGTGATAAAGAAAATGCCCCGGACTGCTTTTTTGTTTTTGATAGCATCCATTGCCATTTGCGGACTTCCTCCATTGAATGGGTTTGTTTCTGAATTTTTGATTTATAATGGTTTATATCAATTTTTACAGCAGGCCGATCTGGTATCTTTGATGGTGATCATTTTTGTTCTGTTGGCCCTGGTCATGATTGGAGGCCTGGCTCTGCTTTGTTTCACGAAGGCTTTTGGCCTTGTCTTTCTGGGTACTGAAAGGAAAAAATTACCAGAGACAATGAAGGAAGTATCGGTAATGCATCTTACTCCGCTTTATCTGATTGGTTTTTTCATTGTATTAATTGGCTTATTTCCACAATGGGCAATGGAAATTTTAAAATATCCTGTCAGTTGTTTGGATGGGAATGCTTCATTTTCAAGTGATTTTTTCCGGGGTTTATCAAAAACGTTTTTGCAACCGATAGGCATTATGGCCTGTGGTTTTATTTTGCTTGCAGGGCTTCTCTTTTTTACCCGAAATAAATTATTCATGCATCGAAAAACAGAAACTGGCCCTACCTGGGGGTGCGGCTATGTGGCTTCGGGTCCTAAGATTCAGTATACCGCTTCTTCTTTTGTAAGAACTTACAGTAAATTATTTGCTGCTATCTTGTTGTTCTTTAGAAAAGAGAAAAAGGTTAAAGGTATATTCCCGGGTGAGGCATGCTATGAGTCTCAGGCCTACGATAAAATTGAAAATGCATTGATAGATATTCCTGTCCGGGCATTTAAAACTTTTATGGGGAAGTTTACATTTCTTCAAAACGGAAAGTTGCAGTTTTATATTTTGTATGGCATTCTTTTTATATTCTCAGTGATCTGTATCCCTTTAATGTATGATAAGATTGTTGCATTCATCGAATTTTTAAAACAAGTATAATTATGTTGAGCTTTGTCTTAATGTTGATCGCTGCCCTATTTTTTACCGGCATTCTCATCCGGACCAAAAGCCTTGCTTCGGGCCGGAAAGGACCCGGAATTTTTCAGCCCGTGAAGGATGTGATCCGGCTTTTCAAAAAGGGAGCGGTATATAGTGAAACAACCAGTTTTATTTTTCAGATTGCGCCCACTATTTACTTTTCGTCCGTAGTTATGGCGATGTTGGTGATCCCGTTTGGACATTCAAAAGGATTAATCAGCTTTGACGGGGATTTTATCTTTTTTGCCTATGTTTTATCCTTAGGAAAGTTTTTTAGCATTATTGCTGCCATGGATACGGGTTCCAGTTTTGAAGGGATGGGAGCCAGCCGGGAAGCGCTGTATTCTATGTTTGCAGAACCAGCCTTTTTTATTCTTATGGGTTCTCTTGCATTGTTAACCGGTTATACCTCTTTTCAGGAAATATTTTATGCACTTCACCTGGGATCCTATATCAGTTATGCATTGGCTATCCTTGCCTCTTTTGTTTTGGTCATGATAGCTATGATTGAAAATAGCCGGATGCCTGTTGATGATCCAAAAACACATCTTGAATTAACTATGATTCACGAAGTTATGATATTGGATAATAGTGGATTTGATCTTGGACTGATTCTTTCGGCAGGGTATCTGAAGTTTGCTATGTATGGGACTTTGATTGTGAATCTGTTTATCGGAACGGTACCCTATGGGTATGCCATTCCTGCTTTCTTTGTTATTCAGTGTATACTCGCGGTAATCGCCGGTTTGACGGAGTCTTTTATGGCACGATTCCGGATGAATCATAATGCACAGTTTATAGTGGCCCTTACCTCAGTTTCTTTGTTGATTTTCTTTGGCGTTCTGTTGATCTCCGGAAAATTTGTATAGTTAAAATGATAGATTATGGTAGATGTATTACTCATTGTCTTTTTAATCACCCTGTTTTATATGTCTATTGCCAACAGGATGAGAACCTATGTGAAAGTTCTTGCTTTGCAGGGGTTTATAATGTTTTTTGTGGTGTTTTTTCAACTCAAAGAGATTAACACGCTTAACCTCATATTCATTATGTTGGAAACTATTGTTTTTAAATCGGTTGCGGTCCCGGTTTTCTTGGATTATCTGATTAAGAGGAATAAAATTACCCGGGAAGCGGAGCCTTATCTTCCCAATTTTGTTTCTTTAATTATTACCACTTTTATTGTGATCGTAACCATATTACTTTCTAATTCGATCATCGATCCATATCTGGATAAAATTTTCTTCGTGGTGGCGCTTTCTACCATTTTTACCGGTCTTTATTTTATTGCTTCCCGCAGAAAGATTATTACTCATGTCATGGGATACCTTGTGATTGAAAACGGGGTTTTTGTATTGTCTCTGGCTGTGGGAAATGAAATGCCTATGTTGGTAAACCTTGGTATTATGCTGGATATTTTTGCCAGTGTTCTCATTTTGGGAATTTTTCTCAATAAAATCGGAGATGTATTTAAGGATGTCGATGTGGACCAATTGACCAGTTTGAAAGATTATTAATCAGACTAATTGTACCTTCATGATAGCAATTTACCTCATACTGTCTTTGTTGATCGTCATCGGGCTTTTTATCAACAGAAACAAAATTTTTGAAATTACTTTTGCGACGCTGTTTGCCATACTTCAATGGGGAATGACGATTTATGCCTGCATTCATTTCCGCAATACCGAATTGGGTTATTTTACCTATGATGCTTTAGGTGTTTTATTACTGTTGACGCTGAGCGTTATTTCAGTTCCTGCACTCATTCACAGTTATATTTATCTCGAAGATCAGGGAGCTCCCCCTCAGTCCAGGTCGATTTATTTTGCATCTATTGTCTTGCTCATTACGGCGATAGGTGCCGGGTATCTTGCCAATCACATTGCGGTGACATGGATTTTTACAGAAATCACTACGCTGAGTGCATCTGCCCTGATATATCATCATAGAAATAAATTATCTCTGGAGGGTACATGGAAGTACGTATTTATTTGTGCTATCAGCATTACTTTCGTATTTATCGGGATCTTATTTCTTAGCCTTTCTCTTTTACACGCGGGTTCAGACGATCTTTCCTACAGAAACCTGTTAGAAAACAGTGCTCGGATGAATCCGTTCTGGCTGCGGCTGGCATTCATTTTTATATTTACCGGTTTTACCGCTAAATTGGGACTGGTTCCTATGTTTACTGCAGGAATTGATGCTAAGGATAAGGCACCTGCACCTGCCGGTGCATTGCTTGCCAGTGTGCTTATGAATCTTGGTTTTATCGGAATTTTTCGTTTTTATACTGTAATTGCTAACACTCCACTGCATCACTGGGCTAATCTGATTATCGCCATAGCTGCTTTTCTATCCATTTTTGTGGCCACCGTCTATATGATCAAGGTGAAAAATATTAAACGAATGTTGGCATACTCGGGGATTGAACATATGGGCATTGTTATGTTGGGTGTGGCTGCGGGAGGTATTGGGTATTATGCTGCTATCCTTCATATTGTACTGCATGCTTTTGTGAAATCAAGCTTGTTTTTTCAATTTACTCAGTTATACCGAGTCTTTCAGGATAAAAACATATACCATGTGGGTAATTATTTTAAATACAATCCTACCGGGGCTATGGTGGTTTTATTAGGTTTTATCAGTGCTACGGCAATGCCTCCTTCAGGATTGTTTGTCAGTGAGTTTTTGGTTTTTAAATCTTTATTTGAATCCAGTCAGATCGGATTATTGGTGGGGGTTTTGTTGCTTTTGACGATGATTATCTGGGCTTTTGGCAGCAACATTTTGAAAATTCTCTTTATTCCTCCGGTCGATTTTGATGATTCAAAAGTTCCTGTGATTAGCCCCTGGGAGTCTCTTACCCAGTTTGTTCTTTTGGCTGCAGCCGTATATCTGGGACTAAATCCGCCTATGGCTTTTGTTGAATTGATAAAGGAAAGCATTCTTTTAATACCTAATTAATTATGAACTATTTAAGTATAAAGAATAACCAAACGGTCAGTATTGCGGAGATTCCTGAAACCGATTACTATGCTTTCCGTGTTTTAGTTGTCGGAATGGTGGTGAGTCATCCGGAAAGACATTGCGTGAATTACTTTGGATATCAACAGGAGGAGAGTATTAAACTCATTTGTTGCATTGCAGACGATTTTCTGCATGTCATTAACGTATTGTCTTGTAGGGTAAAGGCCTCAGATAGTCTTGATTCATTGACTTCGGACTGTCTGGCTTTTGAGAAGTTTGAACGAGAGATTCATGAGAATTTCGGGGTGTTTTTTAAAGGGCATCCCTGGCTAAAACCGGTACGATATCCGGTTGATCGGGCTGATCGGTCTGAAACCATTGCGAATTACCCTTTTTGGGGCATAGAAAGTGAGGAATTGCACGAAGTGGGAGTGGGGCCTATCCATGCGGGAATTATAGAACCCGGACATTTTAGATTTGTATGCAACGGAGAGCAGATTCTGCATTTGGAAATACAACTGGGATATCAGCATCGGGGCATTGAGAAACTCTTTCTGGAAAAGAAAAAACTCATAGAGAGAGCTACCCTGGCAGAAGCTATAGCCGGAGACACGGTAGTTGGCCACAGTACTGCTTTTGCTCATGTTTGGGAAAGTTTATGCGGTTTTGAATCTTCTGCGGATATTGAATATGTAAGGACTTTGGCCTTGGAGCTTGAGCGAATTGCCATTCATACGGGGGATCTGAGTGCAGTGTGTACGGATATTGCTTATCAATTGGGCAGTGCTGTCTTCGGGAGATTACGCACTCCGATCATTAATTTTATGCAGGAGTGGGGTGGAAATCGTTTGTCGAAAGGATTGATCAGACCGGGGCGTAATCCATTTTTATTCACTCCGGAGTTGGCAGTAAGGCTTCATCATGTATTGGATGTTTTTGAGCCTGATTTTAATGAGATGAATAAACGGTTGTTTCAATTACCCAGCGCTTTATCCCGTTTTGAACGAACCGGAATAGTTTCTTATGAAGATGTGCTGTCTATAGGAACGGTCGGTATGTCTGCCCGAATGAGCGGATTGAATAGAGATATCCGAAGTTCACATCCTTATGGTTGGTACGGGTTGCTTTCTCATGACCCTATTATAAAGCACCACGGAGATGTTTATTCTCGGGTGCAGATACGTAAACAGGAAGTAGTCCAATCTATGGGTTATATCCGGACTCTGCTGGGTCAAATTCCGGATGGCGTTACACCTCAGGATACTTCTCTGGAAGCAAGACCTGAGTCTTTTGCAATTTCATTGGTTGAAGGTTGGCGGGGAGAGATCTGTCATTGTGCATTGACGGATAAAAAAGGAGAGTTAATGCAATACAAAATCAAGGACCCTTCGTTTCATAACTGGTTGGCTTTGGCTCTTGCTGTGAGAAATAATGAAATATCCGATTTTCCCATTTGTAACAAAAGTTTTAATTTGTCATACTCGGGACATGATCTTTAATCTATAGAAAATGCTCAGTAATCTTAAGATATTATATCATCAGGGAAAACAGTTTATTCCCGATGTAACCAAGGCGGTGCTCCCCGGAATTTTCAGGGGAAGACCGGTGATCAGTTCTGCCGATGCGGATGATATGGCCATATCAGATCTTTGTCCTGTCGGTGCGATTGGATTAAAACCTTTATCCATTGATCTTGGAAAGTGTACCTTTTGCGGGGAATGTGCAAGATGTTTTCCTCAAAAGATTGCTTTCACAAAAGACTATAAAATAGCTGCCAATCTTCGGGAGGACCTGATTATTCGTGAAGGGCACGATGTCCCTGTTGAAATAAGGCCTGAACTGGTACGAAAAGAAATCCGTCAACTATTTGGAGGTTCTTTGAAACTCAGACAGATCTCAGCCGGAGGGGACAATAGCTGTGAGTGGGAGTTGAATGCGGCCAATAATGTGCAATTTGACATGAGCCGTTTTGGAATTGATTTTGTGGCTTCACCCCGTCATGCTGATGGGATTGTCATTACCGGTCCGGTGACCCAAAATATGGCGGAACCTCTACAAATTTGCTATGATGCAGTGCCTGATCCGAAAATTGTCGTTCTCGCGGGCACAGATGCGATTAGCGGGGGTATTTTTGCAGGAAGTCCGGCCATAGACAGAAGTTTTATTGAAAAAACCAGAATAGACCTATATATTCCCGGTAATCCGGCACATCCTCTGACTATTATTAACGGGTTACTGGATCTGACCAGAAAATTGAAAAAAGAATGAGGATCCTTTGCCGGGTTCGGATTTAACCCAAATTAGTCCTTTGTGTTTATCTATAATTCTTTTGACGGTACTTAATCCGATTCCGGTCCCCTTAATATCTTTTTCTGTATAGAAACGTACAAAGGGAGAAAATAGTCCTTCTGCTGTGTTCATGTCAAAGCCGATGCCATTATCCTGGACGCAAAAAACGGGATTTATCCCTGATTCCGATTGATAGAATTTGATCACTGCTTTTTCGGTGTTAACAGAATACTTCCACGCATTTTCTAGAAGATTGATTAATGCGATTTCCATTAATTTTGCGTCTGCAATGATGAACATATTCTCCTGAATCTCTGTTTCAACTTTTCTATCCGGATGGTTTCGTTGGAGATTTGCGAGAATGTTCCGTGCAATTTTTGTCAGATCTACCTGAACGGGTTCCATGGAACTAAGACCTGAAAGCGAATATTGAAGAAGATCATTGATCAGTATCGACATCTTATCGGCAGATTCTATAATCCATCGTAAATAATTCAAAGATTCTTCATTCAGCGTTTTTTCATTTTCTTCTATCAGAATTTGTGCAAATCCGATGACTCCCGTTAACGGACTTCGGAGGTCATGCGAAACCGTTCTGGCAAAAGCATCCAGTTCCTGATTGGCTGCCAGTAAATTTTGGTTGGAAGTGTATAGTTGCTGCTGCACTTTTATGAGCTCATTGTTACGGAGAACGGCTGCTGCGTATACAGACATCAGTAAATCAAGAATTTGTTTTTTATCAGACCGGATTAAATATTTTTGATCCTGAATGACAAGATGAATAGGGCCTTCGTCTGATTCCTGTTGTTTGCGGTTACAAATTATATGATTTATCTGGGACAGTAGATAATCCTCATGATATGGTTTAGTAATGAAATTATCTGCTCCGGCCTGTAATCCCTTAATAATATCCAGAGGATCGCTCAGAGAGGTGAGAAGAATGACAGGAATATCTTTTAGCTCATCATTGGTTTTGATTTGTGAGCAAAACTCATAGCCATCCATCCCTTCCATGATGATGTCACTGATAATCAATATCGGTTTTTCTTCTTCTGCAGCCCTCAGCGCGTCAATGGCATTATTGAAAATTTTAGAGCGAATCTGATTTCCGTCCAAAAATCTTTTTAGTTTCTTTGACTGTACAGGAGAATCTTCGACCGCAAGAATATATTTTTGTTCTACAATATGTTTTAGCGTTTGCATAATCATTTATAGGTTGAAAATCGAATGCATTTCTTCGGCAATTTCTATCGGAGAAAGTATTTTATTCACAGCGTTAAGTTCCACTGCTGTCTTGGGCATCCCATATACAAGACAGCTTTTTTCTTCCTGAGCGATGGTAAAAGCTCCTTTATCGTGTAAAGTTTTTAATCCGTTCGCCCCGTCTTTTCCCATTCCTGATAATAAGACGGCTATAGATTTTCTTCCGTATACTTTGGCTACACTGTCAAATAATACATTGATAGAAGGTTTGCTCCCTTCATTCGGATCTTCATCTGTAATAGAAACCATACTTCCCGGTAAAACTTTCAGATGGCAATTTCCGGGGGGCATATACACATGTCTCGGAAGAAGAAATTCCCCCTGATATGCAATACTTAAAGGAAGATTAGAAGCCGTTTTTAACCAATTGCAGAAATCATCCGCAAAGACCCCGTCAATATGCTGAACAATAATAATGGGAAGAGGAAAATAAGGAGAAAGATTGCTGAGAATCGTTTTAAGGGCTTCCGGGCCTCCTGCTGAAGCTCCTATTGCAAGAATTTTATATTCAGGTTTTTCTTCCTTTTTAGAAAGATCTTCTTCAATAATTTTTTGAACAGGATCTTTTGTTGGAGGAACAAATCTTCTGAGAACCACTTTGATTTCAGACATGGACTCCAGCATATTCAGATATTTTTTCACTGATTGTAAAAACTCGGGATGTCCTGGACCGTATGGTTTGGGCAAAACAGCCACAGCACCGGCTTCGAGTATTTGCATCGCCATTGTTTTATCTTCAGAAGGGAAAAGGCTGCTGACTATCAATATAGGCACAGGGCATCGTTTCATGATTTCCCTGGTGGCCTCCAGCCCATCCATAATCGGCATATTAATATCCATACTGACTACGTTGGGTTGCAGCTTAATCACCTTATCGATGGCATCCAGCCCGTTTCCGGCAATCCCGCATAACTCAAAACGTTCATCCTTTGAAATGATCTCTGAAAGAAGGTGTTGAATGACATGACTGTCTTCAACAAGAAGTGCTTTAATTTTTTTACTGGTCATTTGATGCGATTTTGATTATACAAGTCTGTGAATCGTGTCAATCAGATTATTCTTTTCAAAATTGCTTTTTACAATGTAAGCATTGGCTCCTGCTTCCAATCCTTTATGCCGATCCTCAGCCGATTCGAGTGCTGTGACAAGAATAACCGGCATATCTTTCAGTGCTGTATCTTCTCTTATTTTCACGGTTAAATCAAAACCATTCATTCTGGGCATCTCTACATCAGAAACTACAATATCAAATTCTTCATTTTGAAGAAACTGGAATGCTTCAAATCCGTCTACAGCTGTGGTAACGCTATATCCGGCCGTTTCCAGATAATTTCGGATCATAGACCTCACCGTAATAGAGTCATCAGCAACCAATATTCTACAAATTTCTTTTTCCTTATTTTCCGGGTCAATTGATCCAAAATCCTGAAAATTTGAATGTTTTGAAGTCATGGCAATGATTTCAGATGCATTAAGAATAGGAACCACTTTCCCGCCACCAATAATAGTAACCCCTGTAATGTTTTGAACATGAACTAATAGAGATCCCATGTTTTTGATAATCCCTTCATATTCTCCAATAACTTCATCTACAATAATAGCAATTTTCTTTTGGGGTTTACCAATAATCATTACAGGAATGTGTTGATCCGGATCTTTTCTGGATCGGGGTAAAGGGAGTCCTAAAATTTCTGATAAACGGATTAATGAAATAGGCTTACTCCGGTAAAATATGGTTTTTTGGGATTCAATGGTTTTGATGTCCGTGGGCATAATGTTGATGACTGCCTTAAAAGCAGAAGATGGCATGATAAAGAACTGTTCGGAAGCTTTCAACAAAATACCCCGGAATGTTGCCAGCGTTTGAGGCAGCGTTATGGTAAAACAGGTGCCCGAAGGTGAAGTCTCCAAATCAATTTGTCCCCCGAGTTTTTTGATTTTCTCACTTACAATAGCCATTCCGAGTCCTCTTCCGGAGATATCGGTTATGATAGGGCTTGCGGAGACCCCGGAGGCAAAAATGAAAGAAAATATTTTTTTATCGGTTAATGTACTCGCTTTATTTTCTGTTGTCAGACCATTTTTAATGGCAGAGGCCAATACTTTCTGTTTGTTTATTCCGGCTCCATCGTCACTGATTACAATTTCAATCTGATTTCCGGCAATTTGACAAATGGCTATTTTGAGGGTTCCTTTGGGGTTTTTCCCTTTTTTTTCACGAACTTCTTTTGTTTCAATGCCATGATCAATGCAATTTCTGATCAGGTGAATCAGGGGATCTTTTATTTCTTCCAGAATTCTTCGGTCAATCTGTACATCATCCCCGGTAATGATCAAATCAATCTCTTTAAAATAATCTCCGGATAAATCTCTTACTATTTTAGGTACAATGGACAAAAGAGAAGAAAAAGGAACTAATAAAGTGGTTTTTACATCATATAATAGTTTGTCTATAATTTTCGAGGTGGTGTCGTATAACTGATCAAATTTTGCTGAAAGTGTATACAAGTCTTCTTCATGTTGCTTTCTAAAATTTCTTTCCTGTACATTCTCTCTTTCTTTATGATCTGATGAAATGCCATCAATGTAACTCCGGCGGTTTTCCTCTTCAAGAAGATAGTGATTCTGTTTTAAATAACTGAACGCAAGATTTTGTATTTCATCTACATAGAAACTTATGGTAGATTTTACAGCAATTAATTCTTCAGCTTGTTTCAGAATGTGATATAACATAGGGGTAGCCACACGGACGGTTTCAATTTCAACAGATTTTTCCTGATCTGTTTCTTTTATTTCTTCATCAGATGTTGAAATAGCCGGTTCTGTTTTTTGAATCATTTCCGGCTGAGTGTTTGTGTTGATACTTCCCAATTGATCTGCTATGTGAGTAAGAAATGACGGAGTGATTTTTTTATTTTTCCGATCTATCTCGTCGATCATTTCTTTCAGGGTATCTGCTGTTTTATACAACAGGTTGAACATGGAATGAACTAACTCCATTTCCCCTTTTTTGAGTTTCTGAAAAACACCCTCAAGGCTCATGCAGAGTTTTTCAATATCTAAAAGATTCACAGCCCGGGAGGCTCCCTTCATGCTGTGAACAGCCCGAAAAACGGATTCAATAATACTCTGACGATCTGCTGAATAAGGATCTTTCTCCAGTGCATTCAGCCCTTTGCTAATAGACTGATAATGTTCTGAAGCTTCAATTTTAAAATCATTTAATAATTCCCGCAGAAATTCTTCCTGATCACTCATAATGACTCTTTTGATGATTCATTATAAATAGAGGTCAATTAATATTAAAGTCGTTAATCATGATATTTAATTTTTTACCCAGTGCGTTCAGATCCAGCACGGCGTTTTGGGCTTGCTTGATTCCCGTTACATTTTGTTCGCTGGCTTGCTTTATATTTTCCATCGCAGGAACAATCTGCTCCATTCCGGCCATTTGTTGCTGGCTTGAAGAGGATATCTGTATGGAAGAATGAGAGGCGTCATCTACATTTTCAACCAATATTTGCATCAACTCTCCACTGTTATTGACTAATCGGGTCCCTTCTTCAACAGATTTAGTGCCTTGTGAAGTTACTTCAACTGCTTGATTTACAGACTTTTGAATC
>JAQVSH010000241.1 GCA_028700615.1 Bacteroidales bacterium | reverse complement strand
AACCCTGCATTCATCCTCCGATGAGTGCTCTCTCAGCTTTTGTCTTAACAAAATAAAAAATAATGTATTTAATTGATATACAATAATATATAAATCTATATGTCATTAATAATTTACGTATGAAAAAGATTTTGTTATTGCCTTCTTTGTTTCTTTTGTTTTCAGTGAATCTTTATGCTCAAAATGAGGTGGATGCGCTTTTGCTTTCCCAAAATGTGGCTACCGGTTCTGCCCGTGTGACAGGGATGGGTGGGGCATCCGGGGCTATGGGGGCGGATCCTTCTGTCATGGCATGGAATCCCGCGGGACTGGGTTTGTATCGTTCCGGAGAGTTTTCATTGACTCCGGGGATTCTTTTTCAGAGTGACAAAAATTCTTTTTCCGGATATTCCGCCACTGAAAATAAAGCCAGATTTATCTTGAATACAGCGAGTTATGTTAGTACTATTCATCTTAGTCCCGGAAAAACTCTCAATTCCGTCACCTTTGGTTTCGGGTACAATCAGGTAGCTGATTTTACACGCAGAATGCGTGTTGTTGGATCCGGCCTCCAGACTTCTCTTCTGGATTCATGGGCGGCAGATGCCAGTGGTTGGGGTAATTCCGCTGATTATATCAGTCCGGATGATTTAGATACATATTCTCCTTCCGGAATGGCTTATAATCAGTTTTTGATTACGGATAATGTGGATTTTTATCAGAGTGAGCTGGAATATGCGGGTTACGGACAATCCCTGAACAGGACCAGGTATACTTCAGGAGGAATAGGAGAGTGGGATTTTTCTGTTGCGGGAAATTTTATGGATCAGGTCTATCTGGGGCTGACCGTAGGGATCCAGAATATCCGTTATGATGAGACCATGGATCATTATGAAACCGGAGGCCAAAGTCTGATTGATCATTTCAGGTATATGGAGGATTATTATATCAACGGGTCTGGAGTGAATATTAAAGCGGGGATGATCTATCGTCCCATAGATATGCTCAGAATAGGCCTTAGTTATCACTCACCTACATGGATGAATCTGAGTAACGGGTACAATAATGGCCTGATGTCAGGCTGGACGGACTATGCGTTTGAAGACCAGACAGCGCTGAATTATGAAACATATAATGATCCGACCTATTACGATTTTAAGTTCAGGACCCCCGGAAAAGTAATGGCTAGCGCTACACTCCAGTTTGGCCAATTGGGGCTGATTAATTTGGATTATGAATATATTGATTATGCCGGGATGAAATATAAATCAGATAATGGGTATGATCAGCTTTATTATGACATGATCAATTCATCCATAGACAATATGTATCAGGGAGTAAGTAATGTCCGTGTAGGGGGCGAATTAAAACTCAATCCGGTCATGTCTCTGAGGGCTGGTTACGGATATTATGGCAATCCGTACAGAAGCAGTTTGTATAATGATTATTCCTACCAGACGGTTTCTGCCGGTTGGGGCATGAGAACAGAGTCTTTTTATTTGGATCTGGCATATATGCATACCTTCCGTGATGAATTTTACTGGATGTATGAAGCTCCCGACATAGCCAGTTATTCCTGGGATGCCGTTTCTCATGGAAGTTCTGTAAAAGGTTGCGTAGGAAGATTTCTGGCTACGGTGGGTTTCCGTTTCTAAAAAAATATATTTATTATGGCTATTCCGTGAGATATTATCTCACGGTTTTTTTTTTGAAAGATCATAGATAAGATATACTTTCGCGGCACAAATTTTTTTCTAAAATATATACATGAACCGAACATGTTGCTTTGCAGCACCCAAGCTTGTGATCATAATTTTCAGCAACATGGAGCTGCATACTACCACTGAAAAACAAATTGATATAGCATGAAAGTAGTCATAGGTGGAGCTGGTGAGGTGGGTTCGCATCTGGCCAAGTTGCTGAGCGAACAACAACATGATATCGTGATGATAGATTCCGATCCCGAACGTTTAAATATTTTGGAAAAATCTCTCGATATTCTTACCCTCAACGGAATTCCTACATCTATTGAAACCCTGACTGAAGCTCAGGTATCTAAAGCAGATCTTTTTATTGCAGTCACCCCTTCTCAGGATTCCAATCTTGTGGCCTGCATTTTGGCGTCACGTCTGGGTGCAGGGAAAACCATAGCAAGGATTGACACTTCGGAATTTATGCAAAAAGAAAACCGGAGCTTTTTGTCCGATCAGGGGATCAGTTATATGATTTATCCCGAAAAGATTGCCGCAAAAGAAATTGCCTCCGTGATTCGTCAGTCTACACTGACGGATTTGCTGGATTTCTCGGGAGGGCGGCTTTCTTTGCTAGTTCTGAAGATAGATGAAAAATCCTCTTTGTTGGAGAAAACCCTGATGTCCATGACCTCTGCTGATTTTCAAATGGAATATCGTGCAGTGGCTATCATTCGCGATGGACAAACCATTATTCCCCATGGTCAGGATTGTTTTAAATCCGGGGATGTCGCTTATGTTGTCAGCAATCATACCGGAATGCGTGCTCTGATTGAAATGTCGGGTACCAAAGTGGTCAATGTGAACAATATTATGATTGTGGGCGGGAGCCGTATTGCTAAACTGACTGCAAAAGAGCTGGGTAAACAATATTCCATTAAGATACTTGAAAAAAATAAAGAACAGGCATATAAACTTTCCAATGAGTTGGAACATGCCTTGATTATCCATGCAGACGGGACTAAGGCCGATATTCTTTTGGAAGAAGGCTTGACCAAGACGGATGCCTTTGTGGCACTGACCGGTAACTCTGAGACGAATATTCTTTCCTGTGTATGGGCCAAAAGTATGGGAGTAAAGAGGGTGATTGCCGAGGTGGAAAATCTTGATTATATTGCACTGGCTGAAAAACTGGGTATTGATTCAGTCATTAATAAAAAATTGATTGCTGCCAGTAACATTTATCGTTTTACGCTGGATGGAGAGGTTTCCCTGATGAAAACCATGACAGGCGCTATTGAAGCTGATGTTTTTGAGTTTGTAGCTCAGGCTGGTTCCCCTATTACTCAGGCCCCCGTGGCGGAATTGAAATTTCCTCAAGATGCTATCATCGGAGGCGTCATCAGAGGGCATCTGGGATTTATTGTCGACGGGAAAACTACGATTCAGGCTCAGGACCATGTGGTGGTTTTTGCCATGCCTCAGATAGCCTCAGAGATTGGGAAATTTTTTGTTAAGTAGTTTTTTTTGTTTTCATGCTCAATTATAAATTTTTAGCCAATAAAATTGGCCTCCTTCTTTTTTTTGAGGCAGGGTTTATGTTAACCGCTGCGTTGGTTTCTGTCATTTACGGAGAAAACGATTTGGGCTCTATTCTCATCTCAGCATTGATTACTTCGGGGATAGGCGCATTATTGTGGTTTTTTTCAAAAGTAAGATCCCCGGAAATGGGGAAGCGGGAGGGCTATTTTTTAGTAGCTGTAGTGTGGGCTGTCTATTCTATTTTCGGAGCCTTGCCTTTTTGGTTAAGCGGATATATACCTTCTTATACAGATGCATTTTTTGAGGCTATTTCCGGGTTTACTACCACCGGAGCTACTATTTTACAAAATGTTGAAGCTCTTCCTCATGGCCTTTTGTTCTGGAGATCTCTTACTCATTTCATCGGAGGGGTCGGAATTCTGGTGTTGATGATTGCCGTATTGCCTGTCTACGGGACCGGAAATATGATGTTGTACCAGGCAGAATACTCCGGAGCTAATTTTGGGAGTAAGATAAAACCCCGGGTTTTGGATACGGTACGGCGAATCGTTCATATATACC
>JAQVSH010000240.1 GCA_028700615.1 Bacteroidales bacterium | reverse complement strand
ATGGATAAGATCCGGATCAGAAAAAACAGCAAGAATCATTGCAATCCCGATTCCATTATCCGCCCCGAGCGTTGTCCCGGAAGCCTTTACCCATTCGCCACTTATCAGGGGTTTAATCGGATCTTGCTCAAAATCGTGAATGACTCCGGCGTTTTTTTCACAAACCATGTCTACATGAGCCTGCAATACGGTAACAGGAACCCCTTCAAGTCCCGAAGAGGCCTTTTTAAAAAACAAAAGGTTGCCGATCGCATCCTTTTTTACGGAGATATGATTGTTTTTTGCAAAATTTTCCAGCCAAAAGATGATTTTTTCCTCTTTTTTTGATGGCCTCGGAATTTTGCATATTTCCTCAAAATAATCCCAAACATTCTGAGGATTAAGGGTTTTTAAAGTGTGCATGATATAAATTTTTATGTTCTTTTGTCAAGATAACAAAATTATCAGAAATAATCAAAGAAAGATTTTCAGTAACCTGATCTTCTTTTATTCATATTCTGAATTTATCTTAACTTTAAGGGGGAATTACAGACTAATAATCTTCTAAATATTCCATATCATGATGAATATTGATCGTATTCTGCTGGACCTGGAAAAAAGAAATCCGGGAGAAAAGGAATTCATGCAGGCTGTCAGGGAAGTGTTGGAATCCATCGAGGATGTATACAATGAAAATCAACATTTTGAAGCCCTGAATATCATTGAACGCCTGGTAGAACCCGACAGAGTGCTTAGTTTTAAAGTGCCCTGGACGGATGATGAGGGGAAAATACATGTTAACCGGGGGTATCGTGTACAATTCAATAACGCGATTGGTCCTTACAAAGGCGGATTGCGTTTTCACCCGAGTCTGAATCTCAGTATTTTGAAATTTCTGGCCTTTGAACAGGTCTTTAAGAACAGCCTGACGTCTCTTCCCATGGGGGGGGCCAAAGGAGGATCGGATTTTGATCCTAAAGGAAAATCTTCGGCTGAAATTATGCGTTTTTGCCAAAGTTTTATGCTTGAATTGTGGAAATTAATTGGACCTGACATGGATGTTCCCGCCGGGGATATTGGCGTGGGAATGAAAGAAATCGGTTATTTATACGGAATGTATAAGAAACTCTCGGGCAATCACAACGGAGTGCTTACCGGAAAGGGGATCAACTGGGGTGGGAGTGCCATTCGTCCGGAAGCCACCGGTTACGGTGTAGTTTATTTTATTACAGAAATGCTCCGGATGCGGGGCGACTCTATTGAAGGCAAAAGAATTGCCATTTCTGGTTTTGGAAATGTTGCCTGGGGGGTTGCAAAAAAAGCTACAGAATTGGGCGCCAAAATAATTACCATCTCCGGTCCTGACGGCTATATATATGACAGTCAAGGGGTTTCTGGTGATAAAATTGATTATATGCTAGAGCTTAGGATTAGTAATGATGATATAGTAAAACCCTATTCCTACGAATTTACAGAGGTTGAATACAATCCGAATAAAAAGCCATGGGAAGAACCATGCGACATTGCCATTCCCTGTGCTATACAGAATGAGATGGATGAAGCAGATGCCGAAAGATTAATTAAAAATGGTTGTTCTTATGTTTGTGAAGCCGCAAATATGCCGTGTACCCGAGGAGCTATTGATCTTTTCAGAAAGAGTGGAATTATTTTTGCTCCTTCCAAAGCCGTAAATGCAGGCGGTGTTTCTGCCTCCGGTTTGGAAATGAGCCAAAATGCGATGAAATACAGTTGGACACCCGAAGAAGTGGATAAAAAATTGCATCAGATTATGAAGAACATTCATTCCACTTGTGTTAAATACGGAACACAGACCGACGGTTCGGTAGACTATGTTAAAGGGGCCAATATTGCCGGATTTCTCAAAGTGGCCAATGCAATGGTAGATCAGGGGGTTATCTAATCATCTTTTGTGGATATATTTGTATGACGGGGAATGATCAGCTCATTAATGTATCGATCATTTTTTTGGTATCCTCCAGTCTTAAATGCATACCTTCCTGTTCATAGGCGGCAGAAAGGTTAAATAATAAGCACATAAGAATTTCTTTGTATGAACAGGGGGTTGTAAATGAACGGTCGGGACTGATGTCTTTTTCATTCATAACATGCTCTAATTCTGATTTTCCAAATACAATTCCTTTGGAAAACGGATGGATATAGAAGAGAATCTTTTTTTTATTGTCATTTTTATTTTCTTTCGCAGCGTTCAGATAACCCAGTAATAATACCCTGTCTGCAAATCTAAAAGCTTCAACCGGAAGATTAAGTTTTTGAGCAATAATCAGGTACAATATGGCTAAAACTACCGCACTGCCTTTTTTTTGAGAAAGGACCACATTGATATGCGTATCAAAAATGGAAGGAAAAGCTCTGGTTCCTCCGGAAAAGCCATAGACCTCATATAGAACATTATTGATGAGGGCCACTTTTTCAAGGGCATTGAGGTCATCGTGCATCTCCAGCCAGATATCAGAACAGATATGATTAATAGGATCAGAAATTTCTTCCATAGTAAGCATCGGGTACCTGTATCGACAGATGATCAGTAGTCCCTGAAGAAGATCAGAAGCGCCGTCTTTTTCCCATTGAGTCAGATGATATAAAACATTTGAAAAATGAACTCTTTGTTGAACGTATTCGATTCTTTCTGCATGAGAACCCGTTTTTGCATAAGAAAGGGATTCTTCTAAAATAGGAAGAATAGAGACCCCCTGAGATATTAGATGATCACTAACCACGTTAAATACTTCGCGGTCAGGATCTTCCAGCAGAGAGATCAAAGCCCGGGTTTCCTTATTGGTCATCATTTTTTTATTAAAAATGTAAAAAAGAGTGGCCATTTGCTCTCTTATTATAAATATAAGTTAAATAATCGTAAACAAGAAGTATTTTTGCACACTATGGATACTTTATTTGGAAAAACAGTCTCGGAACTTGAAGAAGTTGTTGCATCTCAAGGACTTCCTAAATATACCGCGGGTCAGATAGCCAGCTGGTTATATAAGAAAAATATTACTTCTTGGGCAGAAATGTCAGATCTTTCCCTGAAAAACCGCACCATACTGAGTGATCGGTATGAGCTGGGGTTATTTCCCCCCCGAGAGGTTCAGGAATCTGTGGATGGGACAAAAAAATATCTTTATGCGACCAGTGGAAGTAATTTTATAGAATCTGTATATATACCTGACAAAGAACGGGCAACTCTTTGTGTTTCTTCTCAGGCTGGATGCAAGATGAATTGTGCATTTTGTATGACAGGAAAACAAGGCTTTCAGGCAAACCTTTCTGCCGGAGAGATTGTTAATCAGGTCAGAAGTCTTCCTGAAAGAGACCATTTGACCAATCTTGTCTATATGGGAATGGGAGAGCCCTTTGACAATATAGAGGCAGTACTGAAGAGTCTGGAAATTTTTACTTCTCCCTGGGGATTTGGGTATTCACCCACGCGTATTACGGTTTCAACCATCGGGGTGATGACCGGGCTCAAACGGTTTATAGAAGAAAGCCGTTGTCATTTAGCTATCAGCCTTCATTCGGCTGTAGAAAAAGACAGGTTGTCTCTTATGCCAATGGAAAAAGCATGGCCGCTGAAAGGTGTAATTGAGTTGATCAAACGATATGATTGGAGGCACCAGCGGCGTGTTTCTTTTGAGTACATACTCTTTCAGGGAGTGAATGACACTCCGGAACATGCAGGAGCTCTTGTGAAATTACTGAATGGAATAGCTTGCAGGGTCAATCTGATCAGTTTTCACATGATCCCCGGTTCACCATTGCAGGGC
>JAQVSH010000239.1 GCA_028700615.1 Bacteroidales bacterium | reverse complement strand
TATACTCTGAATAAATATAAGCAAATAGAAAGTATATTAGGAATAATTGAAGTATCTTTATTACAGTAATTTGTCACTCCACTCATCACAACATTAAAAAAAAAAGACATGAGCTATCTGTATTTTTTATTCGGCGCTTTTTTCCTTTTTCTCATAGGAATAAGAATTGTACGACCTACCCAACGAGGTCTGATTGAAAGACTTGGCAAATACCATAGATTTGCCACTCCCGGATTTCACTGGATCATTCCGATCATCGACAAGATTTATATTGTCAATGTAACTGAGCAGATGGTTGATGCCGAACCTCAGGAAATTATCACCAATGACAATTTGAATGCAAGTGTAGATGCCCAGGTCTATTTCAGGGTAAAATCAGACGAAGAAAGTGTCAAAGGCTCCATTTACAATGTCAACAATTTTAAATGGCAGATTGTCAACCTGGCACGGACCACTCTTCGTAATATTATCGGCACCCTCACTTTAAAATCAGCCAACAGCGAAAGAGGTAAAATTAATGCCGAGCTTTATCAAACACTTCATAATGAAACCTGTAACTGGGGCATCGAAATTGTACGGACTGAACTCAAGCAGATTGATCCTCCGAAAGACGTTCAAGACACCATGAACAAGGTAGTTAAAGCAGAAAATGAAAAAATTGCTGCAATTGACTCGGCTACCGCAGCCGAAACAGTTGCCGATGGAGTAAAGAGGGCGAAAATCAAAGAAGCGGAGGGTATCAAACAATCCAAAATTCTAAACGCAGAAGGAGAAGCAGAAGCAATCAGATTGGTCAATGAGGCGGCAGATAAATATTTTGTAGGTAATGCCCAGTTATTACGCAAACTGGAAGCCCTGGAAGCTTCTCTCGAAAACAATGCAAAGATTGTGGTTCCAACAGGAACCGATCTGGTGAATATTATCGGAGAAATGGCCGGAGTGATTCCGATAGATCAAAAAAAATAAACGTTGTCATCCGTAAAAAGGTAATTTATCCAAATAATAAACCTACCTTGCGCGAATAATTTAAATATCATAAAATGAACAACGGAACCGTAAAATTTTTTGATGAAACCAAAGGATTTGGATTCATTAAAGACGCAAATTCAACGAAAGAATATTTCGTTCATTCCTCCGGATTAAAAGACAATATCAGGGAAAATGACGAAGTAACTTTTGACCTTCAGGAAGGAAAAAAAGGGTTGAATGCCGTCAACGTTAAGCTTGCATAGTTTATATCTCACTATAAACATTGGATCTTTTACCCCCGCCAATTGCGGGGGTTTTTTTATGCTATATCCGTTCAACCCCGGTCATTTCCGAATGGTTATTGCTCAACTTTTTCACCTGCCATTTTATCACCAGAAAAGTAAAGACAGAAGAAGAGAGATCCGCTAACGGGCCGCTAAGCCAAATTCCCTTCAAACCTATAATAGGAGGCAAAATCAAAAGTGCAGGAATCAGAAACAGAATTTGTCTGGTCAGAGAAAGAAAAATAGATATTTTGGCTTTGCCAATTGACTGAAAAAAATTAGCAGTGACCATCTGAAATCCGATTATCGGAAACATGAGAAAGTCAAGTCTCATTCCCACAACCACCAGATCAATAAGTTCCTGACTGGTTGTAAAAGCTGAAGCAATCAATCCCGGGAAAATTTCTCCGATTAAAAAGCCAGAAGTAGTGACCCCCATAGCACAGAACACCGTCATCTTATAAGCCTTTATCATACGGGGGATTTTCTTTGCCCCAAAATTATACCCCACAATAGGCTGCATCCCCTGATTAAGCCCAATGACAATCGTTACGATCAGATTGGCGATGCTGTTGATAATCCCGAAAGCCCCGATGGCATAATCCCCTCCATATTGTTTCAAACTGAGGTTCACAATAGAGACCACCACACTGGCAGCTATGAGCATCATAAAATTGGACATACCGATAGAAATAATATCCTTGATGATATTCCATTTCAGCTTCATATATCCAGGGAGAAAACGGACAAAACTACTGAGTTTCGAGAAGTGAATAACAGCCGTCAGTGTCCCTGCAAACTGAGCGCAAACCGTAGCCAAAGCAGCACCCCGGATGCCCCAGTCAAAAACAAAAATAAATAAAGGAGCCAGGATCAGGTTAATAGCCACAGTGATCAAAGTGGTATTCATGGCTTTTCCGGGATAGCCGGAAGCCCTCATGATATTATTAAGGCCCAGATACATATGGGTAAAAACATTGCCCAAAAGAATCACCCGCATAAATTCCTTCGCATAGGGCACCGTCCGCTCACTACCCCCAAGCATGTAAAGGATCGGTTCCAGAAAAACAAAGGTCAAAAGGCCGACGACGATACTCAGAATAATATTTAACATCACCGCATTGCCAAGAATCCGGGTCGCATCCTGCCGGTCGTGTTGCCCGAGACGTATGGAAACCATAGCCCCGGCCCCCACTCCCACCATGGCTCCAAAAGCTGCCATAATATTCATCAGGGGGAAAGTCAATGCCAGACCCGAAATAGCCATAGGCCCCACTCCCTGCCCGATAAAAATCCTGTCAATAATATTGTATAAAGAAGCTGCTGCAGTTGCAATAATGGCAGGCACAGCATATCGGACCAATAACTTCCCAATCCTTTCTACCCCTAAATCATTGGCGCTAAAATTCATAGATTATTTTTATACATTGAGGGAGGCAAATATCGTGATATTTGAACACTTTTATTCCTGAAATCCGGATTTTAAGACATCAAATCAAAGACCAAAGTATGGATATGTGAATTAATTTTTTGAACTTTGTATGTTAAAATGGTCATCAGAACCCCCGCTGAACATATATATGAACCAAACACGTTGCTTTGCAGCGCGCAAGATTTATGATAATACTTTTCAGCAATATGGAGCTGCATACTACCTTTTAAAAACAAATTATTAGAGTATGAAAAAATTACTGGTATTAAACCTCTTGTTTTCTTTGATGCTATGGGGCTGCGAAGAGGAGGAAACGGATTATTCAGGCATGATAACCGGCACATGGGTAAACACTCTGGTCAATTACACCCCCATTCTTACCGATTCAAGCTATGTTTGTGAATTCAGAAGCGACAGGGTGGAATTATACGCTATCGGACTGCAGCAGGATGAAAACAATAAAAGCTGGATTGAAAATGACCAATACACGTATCGTGTTGAAGGGAAGAACATTATCATTGAAGGTTCAGATATGAATAACCATGAGACTCGTATGGTATTTGAAATCATCTCTTTAACCGATAAACTCATGACTTTCTCTGTTCCGGAATTTTACATGGATGGGGTAGCGGATCCTGATAGCAAGATTTACACCTGTACCAAGGTAACCGAAGATTACAGCCATCAATTTACCGGGATCTGGTACGGAAGATGCACAACCCCGGGAACCACCGATACCGGAACGCATTACTGGGAATACTTCGATGACGGTAGTTTTAATTATTATTATCAGAATGATTTGGGTCAATGGATCCGAAAATCAGACAATGACGGAGGCTATTTTCTGTACGGAAATCTGATGGTAAGCAACTATACCAATGATCTCATCTCGGGAGGTACCGGAAAATCTTTTGAATGCTGGAATTTTGAAATCGACGGAAATAAAATAACCTGGACCGGACTCAGACAAAACGAACAAACCATTACCTATGAAATGGAGAAGGTAGCCAGTGTTCCATCCATTGAATAAATCCATCAAACCGGATGACGCGCCTTGTAATCTTTGATTTAGACGGGACCCTGCTTAACACCCTCGGGGATCTG
>JAQVSH010000238.1 GCA_028700615.1 Bacteroidales bacterium | reverse complement strand
CAGTTGCAGCAAACTGTCAGAAAAAGCGATACTCTCCCCATCGGGATCATCAAAAATCAGGGTGCTATTCAAGTCTTTCAGCACAAAAGGAAGATATTTTCCGGGAGCAATATGCGTCATCCGGAAAAAGCCCACATCATCCACTCTGCTGAGATAGTATGGCTGTTCCTTCATGGGAAGAGAATCTTCCTGCCCTTTATATAACATAAAATAATACGCCCCTTTATCCGAAATTTTCTCCGGTTCAAGGGTTCTGGCATTAAAAACTCTTCCAATATAGGACAGAGAATCCACCTGTTCTCCGGTAGAAAAGACATATTCAAAACTTCCCAGCGGATTGCCTTCATTCAGATCCACCAGACTTTCCCCGAAAGAAATGGTATACGTAGTATTTTTTCTCAGGGTATCTTTAATACCCATAATCAATTTCTTGGGCGCGGTAATAAACTCAGGAGCCTGCTTCATAGGAGGCGATATGGTCAGCTGGGTCTCCTGATTCTTTACTTCAACGTGTTCATTAAAATAAAGTTCCACTTTACGGGAGTCAAAGCGGGTGGCCTCATGAACCGGTTTAGATCCCAGATAGACGGGAGCAGTTCTGTCCCGGGGCCCTCCTGTGGGAGTCCCGACTTTCGCACATTGCGAAAACATCAGGGCAAAAGACCCAAAAAGAAAAACAAAAAACAGACGGTTTCGGTTCACTTCTTCACAATTCAGGTTGCGAATATAAAGATAAATCCCCTATTATAATATCACCCGTTGTCCCAGCGATTTTGCCAATTCCATTTTTACTTCATTAAGTGCATGGCAACGGTTCATTAATTCCCTGATCTGATCCTCGTCTTTGACTCCGGCAAGGGTACGGTTCAAATCTCTGAGCAAAGCCATGACCTTCTTACTCTTCAATTCAAATAGACACAAAGGGACAATCTCCCGCAACTGTAGATCTTCAGTCCGCGCAAAGACCTCATTGCTTTTCCATAAAGAACTCAGGCTATGGTGTGAAGAAAGAAGGTCTGCAGCCAGGCTGCTCACCGATGGATCAATATGAGTAATAAAATACCGGCTCTCGGGATACACCCCCTTAGAAACAGCAAGCCGTATTTCCTGATACACCTGACGATAAAGGGGATTTTTCCAGGACAATTCATCCGCTTCAATCTCACGCACAAAAAAATCCGAAACTTTTACCGAAGGCTCTTCCGCTGAAATCCATATAGTCTCCGACCCGTAGGTGATCAAAAGACGGATCACTTCCTTTTCAGCAATTTCCAGATCATCTTCTGAACGGGACGGAAGAGGCGGATTGTCTTCCTGAGAATACAACACTGCCTCCGGAAAATTCTGAGACTCCTTATGAAAACGCTCCTCCTGACGCATACGACGCCTCTTGGCCACTTCCCTGATTAACATCTGTTCGTCGGAATCCAGCATCCTGCTGCAATCCTTAACATACACCGAACGAATGATTCCATCAGGAATCAGTGAAATAGAGTGAACCACCTCTGTGATCAGCCTGGCGCGTTTAATAGGATCCTGCTGAGCCTCATCCAGTAACAACTTTGTTTTAAAGGTGATAAAATCAGTCTCATGAGATTGCAGATATTCCGATAATTCGGAAGAACTATGGTGGCGGGCAAATGAATCAGGATCCTCTCCGTCCGGCAGAAGGAGCACCTTCACGTTCATCCCTTCCTCCAGCATCAGGTCGATCCCTCTCAGGGCAGCCTTGATCCCTGCAGAATCCCCATCATACAATACCGTAACATTGGAGGTAAAACGTTTCATCAGACGAATCTGATCCTCGGTCAGAGAAGTTCCAGAAGAAGCCACGACATGTTCAATCCCGGCCTGATGCATAGACAATACATCGGTATAACCCTCAACCAGAAAGCACTTGTCTTCCTGAAGGATTGCTTTCTTAGCCTGAAACAAGCCGTATAATGCTTTTCTTTTCTGATAAATATCACTCTCGGGAGAGTTCTGATATTTCGCAGCTTTGGCATCGCTTTTCAGGATTCTCCCCCCAAAAGCAATCACCTTACCCATCAGATCATACACCGGGAACATCACCCTTCCGGAAAAACGATCGAAAATGGCATGTTCTCCTTCAATCGACAACCCGGTGCTCAGCAAATATTCTTTCTGATAACCGTCACGCAATGCCTTTTGAGAAAAAGCATCCCGTGATGCCAACGCATATCCCAATCCGAATTTCCGGATAATCTCCTCCCGGAAACCGCGCTCTTTATAATAACTCAATCCTATGGATTGCCCTTCTCTGTTCTCAAAAAGATTTTCAACAAATATTCTTTGGGCATACTGAGTAAGAATCAGCATACTTTCCCTCTCGTTCTTCTGCTGAACCTCCTCCGCAGTCTCCTCTTTTTCGACTATTTCAATATGGTACTTCTTTGCCAGCCAACGAATGGCATCCGTATAAGAAAGATGCTCCAGCTCCATGAGAAAATTGACCGGATTCCCTCCCTTGCCACATCCGAAACATTTATAAATGTTTTTAGCGGGAGATACCGTAAACGAAGGGGTTTTCTCATTGTGAAACGGACAAAGGCCCAGATAGTTCACCCCTCTTTTTTTCAGGGAAACAAACTCCTGAACCACCTCAATAATCTGGGCGGCATCAAAAACTTTATCTATCGTAGCGCGATCTATCATCCTTTGAACTCCTCTGATGCAAATCTAAAGTTTTTCAAAGCAGAAACAAAAAAGCCGTCTCTCTGAGACGGCTTATATTTTTCACACGGCAAAAAAAACACTAAGACAACGTGTCAATATATTTTGCCAGTTTGGCTTTGAGATTTGACGCCTTGTTCTTATGAATCACATTCTTTTTAGCCAGTTTGTCAAGCATTGCGCTTACCTCGGGATACAAAGTCTGTGCTTCAGATTTTTCAGAAGTGCTTCTGAGTTTCTTTACCGCATTACGGGCAGTTTTTGCATAATACTTATTATCGACCCTGCGGGACTCGGTTTGTCTGATTCTTTTGAGTGCTGATTTGTGATTTGCCATGATATTTTTATTCCAATGAATAGGTTACCGTATGAATTTAGAGAGCGCAAAGGTAAAAAATCTTTTCAATTATAAAAAAATCCTATGGAAGAATTTTCCAATGCGTTTTCAGGAAGAACGAATTACGTATCTTCGCAAAAGTAAAAAAATAAAATAACGATCATGATAAAACCTGTTTTTATGTTTTTCGTGCTGGCCGCTTCACTGCTGAGTGCCTGCCAGACCTCCGGCAAAGGATACCGGATCTCCGGATCTGCAGAGGGAAAAGAAAGCGGAATGGTATATCTCCAGCAATTTCGCAACAAAATGTATTTTACCATAGATTCCTCAACCATCCAGGAAGGAAAATTTAAATTTAAAGGCAAAGTGGACATGCCTGCATTATATGCCCTTCAATTCAAAGATGCGGAAGAAAACCAAACTTTTTTTCTGGACAATGCCGAAATCACAGCCGTCTTTTCGGCTGACGGGACCCTGAAAACAGAGGGATCCCTCTCTCAGGATCTTTACCAGTCGGTCGTTGACCAGGTCGATGAAGATGATTTTGACATCAAAGGCTTTGTCGCAGCCCATCCTGCTTCCAACGTTACCGCTTACATTTTGTACAGAAATTTTTCCTGGCGTCTGGGACCTGATGAATTGGAAAACCTTGCTAACCAACTGGATTCATCCCTGACTGCATCTCCTTATATCCAAGAACTCCGGGAAATCATCAGCACCCTGCGTACCGTGGAAATCGGCAAAACAGCCCCCGATTTCACACTGCCTGATCCTGAAGGAAATCCCTTC
>JAQVSH010000021.1 GCA_028700615.1 Bacteroidales bacterium | reverse complement strand
GCAGTTTCTCAAAATTCCTTTTACATTTGCACTCCAATTTTGAAATTCCTCGTTAGCTCAGTTGGTTAGAGCACCTGACTGTTAATCAGGGGGTCCTAGGTTCAAGTCCTAGACGAGGAGCAAAAAATTGAAAAAAGAGTTACAACAATCCGTTGTGACTCTTTTTTTTGCTTTGCCAATGTTTTTCGCAAGTGCTCTCATTAAGCCATTTATCTGTACAGCATAGCAATTACACTTTTCAAAACAACCGTTATTAATGTTGCAGTGCCTTTTTCAACATCAGGTGAATTTCAGACGAGGAGGGGCGAGGTGCATCGACCGAGATGAGGCGGCCGTCCTTTCCTACTAAAATAAAGCGGGGAATACTTGTAATTTTATAATCATTGCAGATTTGTTTATGGCCTGCATCACCAGCAAAGAGTTGGATGCCTTTCATCCCTTTCTTTTGAACCATCTCTTGCCATATTTGTTTGTCTTTGGATGCGTCTACCGAGACACTGATGAATGCGATATCGGGGTTATTGGAAAATTCTTCTTCGAGGCGTGTCATATAGGGAATTTCTAGTTTACACGGTCCGCACCAAGTAGCCCAAACGTCAATATAAACAACTTTCCCCTTCAGTCCAGATAAGGAGACCTCTTTACCAGTAATGTCCGGGAACCGAAAATCAAGGGCTTCGTGTCCTGGCGAGTGATCGTCCAATTTAGCCACTATGGTCTGAAAGCGTTCTCGTTGATCTTGAGTAACCAAATAAGAGTAGTATATATCTTTAAACACCATCATAGATTGATAATCTTTTTTTTCGACGACGGCTTTATGGAGGATATATTCTCCTTTAACACAATCACTGGAAATACCTTTTTCGGGATTGAGAAAATAGTCGGTTTGTTTGTGCAATCTGGCCAAGAATTCCTCGTTGTTTAAAGAGGTGTCGCTCCGCAGGAATCCGTAATATACTCGTGTTAGGAGATCCATGGCGTTTGGGTAATCCAAAATGCGTACCGATTGTGTGAACATGGCTATATCCAGATTTCTGTAGTAATTGATAAAATCTTTACTTACTGGTTGCAAAGGACTCGGTGTCAAGAGAAAAGCTGTGGCAATGTCGGCCATGTTAAAGGTTTTGAAATCTTCAAAAGAGGCGTTAAACATAGGGTTTGGCGTTTGAGCAGAACCCATGGATTGCATTTGACACAATGTCTTCTCAAGTTCGGGGAAAAAGTCTCGATAAGTACTCTGTTTATGCATAAAATAGACGGCTTTCCCTTCTAAAGGCTGAATCAGGTTGTGCCATTTTTCCATTTCAAGATTTTCGGGTGTGTTTTTGCCGGTCAGATACCATGTGTCGTTTTCAATGGTGAATTGCAGGAAGTCACCAGGCCTAAAATAAAATATGTATTGATATGTGTAAGAGGGTGATTTTGCCAATAAGGCATAGTAGCCTTCTGCAGGAGGGTAAAAGGCAAAGGCAAAACACCCCTGGGAATTTATTTGAGCCGACGCTGTTTCCACCAAATTTCCATTTTTAATATGGCAAAGACGCATAGTAGTGGCTGCCGGAAAAATCCATTTCCCTTCGATTACAGAAACGGTCTGTGCCGAAAGGTTTATCCTGACTACCATTAGAAAACAGATGGCGGATAGAAGCATTTTTTTTATCATAACACGAAAAAATTAAAATAATCAATTTATAAAAGCACTTTGGGAGCCATAAGCTCCCAAAGTGAAAAAACAATCTAATTAATAGGTATTCGTATAGGTGGTGTTCGAGGAGTTGGGGTAAATGTAAATAACATCTCCTGCTATACCCGCTCCGTCTAAAACAAGAGCCGGTATGGGTTCAACATCTCCGGTGGTTTTAACTGTATATAGCGACACTTTGTAATTAGCCCCTGAGTAAGTGCCTACAGCCAAGTAGTTTTGGAATCTCAAATATTTGATAAAGGAGATGGTAGCACCCCCCAAATTCAAGCCAAGATCTACGCTAGGAGTTCCTTTGGCTGCTACATTTTTAACATAGACTTTGTTGTCGGCAATAAAGTAAAGCACTTCCATGGCATTGTGTATGGTCGTAAAAACGTCGGCACGGTAGGCAGGGTCAGAAGGAGCAATAGTATCGTTTATAATAAGTAATTTTTTGGAGGAGAATCCCGTTATTTTGGAAATAAATTTAATAGAAGGATCTGTTTTGTCTTGCATTACTGCATGACAAAAAGAAACATTGGAGGGCCTTGCTCCCATATAGAGCAATTTTTTGTTACATTCGTTAGCGGACATTTCGGTTCCTTCAGCGTCTTTAACAGCGTTGAGTTGGGTGCCGTACGAGGGAATTACGACAAATGAAGTGGAAGTTTCATCGTAAGCCAACGGGTCGCTCATACCATTTTGTACGATGTATTTGGATAGGTGATAGGGACTGTATTTGGCGTCTCGTGAGCATTGATTACCAAATTGACCGGTATTGGCCATAATGGCATATAAGTTATAGGCTCGTCCGTTGTTCAAGGTCCATTGGCCCATAGTGCTGGCATAAAAGCGTCCTGGTTTTATGGGCCTGTCTACGTTATAAAACATATCTTCATAGTTCCGATCAATTTTCGCCGACACGGTATTCACCGGCCACATATCCTGATCGGTAACAGGAAATATAACGCGGGTATTGACAAATTTGCCTGTCGTTGGATTTAAGCACTTATAGTTAGTAGCCAAGGTAATTCCATCTACTTTCCCTCTGAGTTGCCGTCCGTTTACATTCAGTAGCACGTTTTCAATCTTGGTGTTTTCATCTATTGTAAGATCTAAGTCGGCCATGTCTCCCACATTTTTAAAGACATACCAACCAGTGGAAAATTTTGTAATTACGTTCAATACGCTATGCACTACGGCCGAGTAACCGGTTTTTATATTTTTTGCAATAAAGACCAAACCGTAAGTTTTGGCATCCAGACTTAATTTCATTGAGAGGTCTTTTTTACCGCTTTGCAGTGTGTCGGCGGAAGGTATGTATCCAGCTGCAACGTAGTCATAAATATGATAGGTGCAATAGAATTCCGCACCGGACTTATTGGAGGTGATTTCTGGAGTAATGCTCAGCACATCTATCAATTGTGTGACATCATAAGCAGGTTCTATTCCGGTAACGGTTATGACTTCTTTCTCGTCGTACTCGTAATTGCCAAGGTCTTTAAAGCAAGAGCACAAGATTACAGAAAAAGATAATACTATTAATAATGTTCTAATTTTCATTATTTTATATTTTTTTTGCAAATAGTTTACGGAAATTCGACTAAATCCCCATTTTCATCCTTAAGAGGAGTATTGGGGTTTTTGGGGTCGTGGTTGTAGAGATATAGCAGCTCTTTTAATTTGGATCCCCAATAGGTTGAGAGACTCATATCGGCATAAACCTGTGCCAAGTATTTTTCATCCCATTTTAATTTGGTCTGCTCAATCATCCACGCGTGTTTTACCATACTGTATTTACCCAATTTATATTGGGAAAGCCAGTCATTCCACGAATTGGGTTTTGTAAGACGGTCCGTGATAACTAATTTACGCCATTGGAAATCAGCCTCTCCAGCTTGGTAGTTTCCGTTGGCTTCTATTTGAAAACAAAGGGTAAATTCTTTTTGTTTTAAAGAGGCGTTCCGCAAAGCTATCACAGGAACCTTAGCGTGATTGGTGTTGGCCTTGATTACATAGGATGCTTGAAGCGTCGGGTCGTCGAAAGAGAGATAATGCACACCCGGTTGTGCGTTGTCTGAGTCCGGCAAATTTACTTGCTTGATTTTGAAGGGTTGATCTTTGCCGGAAAGACGCCCTATGGTGTAGATGTCGTAAAAAATAGTATCCCTGGTAACGTCACTGCCGTAGTAAACAAAGGTGACAGTTTTCAAGGTGTCGGCATATTTGAAGTTGGTGTTGTATATTTTATCCGGCTCCGGTCCAAATTGTAAACGGGCGTAATCTTCGTATAAAAGATAATCGTCTGTTTTACAAGCAACGGCTAAAAGCAGTAATAATACATATAGAAACTGTTTCATTGTGCGATTATTTTTAAATTATTTAATCTCAGTAACAGGAAGCGGCAGAACATAATTGACTGATAAGTCGGAAGTGGAGAAGAGAATGTCCTCCTTGGGTGAATTGTATCTTTTATAAAGGTAAAACAACTGTCCTTCTGCATAAAATTCTTTACGGAATTCATTCAGGACTATGGGACGTCTGTCTACCAGATTAGCGGGCAACGATTGGGCTACAATACCTCTTGAGGCACAATAGGTTTCCCATAAGGTTTGTGCATCCGACAAGGGAGCTGTTTCGGTTGCAATCAAATACATTTCGCTTAAGCGAATTAGAGGAATTTGACGGTAGTCGTAATAGATGTTGCTAATTTTTTCAGGGACGGAATATTTTTTTATGGTATAAATATTACTATGGTTTTCCAATGCAATTTGTTCCCAAAGGCTCAACTCCCGAATGTCGGTACCGGTACTGCTAAATAGCTTGGATTTTATGATGGATTCGTTTTCTCCTTTTTTGAGGTTGCCTGAGGAGAAGTTTGCAGTATATTTGGAATAGAGCGAATAATCGTGTATGGCAAAGATGTGTTCGCAGGGTAATACGTAATTTCCATTTCCAAAATCTCCCGACGTTCCTAACCTAAAGGAAAGGTTTTGGCCTCCATCGTAGCTGGCGTTAATTACTTCCAAGGCGGCATTGCAGGCACGTTCTGTTTCTTGGAACCAAAGGGCGCAACGGGCTTCCAATGCTTTTGTGGCATAATAGTTCATCCTAATGACTCTGTGAAGAAAAAATTCGCTTTTGGGAGAAAAGTCGTTAAAGGCATTGACGTATTTTAAGTCATCTATCGCGTAATGGAGGATGGGATCTACTTCTTTTAACAATTTTTGAGCTTCTTCCAAGTCGGCCCAAATACAAGTTTTGTACTGTTCAAAAGAGATTGGGGTATTTACATCCTTAGACAAAGTAGTGATATAGGATAGACGAATATCACTTCCCTGGGCAGATTCAGGCAGGGGACCGAATAATCGTAAAATGTCGAAATGCAAAAAAGCTCGTAAAGCCAATGCTTCTCCCTTAATGATTTCATACATGTCTTGTGTAACTAAAACCTCTTTGGATTCATCAATATGAATGAGTATGGCGTTGAGGTTTGCAATGGCATTGTAGAGCTTTCCGTAGATATTATCTATCACGGAGCTGGCTCCCGCATCTGTATAACGGTGCAAAGAAAGCGATTGAGCAACCGATTGGTTGGTGACGTCCCACAGATTAGCAAGGTTCTCAATATAGGAGAAGGAAAGTCCTCCTCCATACAGGGAGCTGTTTTTCATTAGGATGTACACGCCGGCAAGGGCGTCTTCATAGCCTTGTTCATCACTTAAGAGCTGCTCCACCGGTGTCTCCGTTTTAGGATATACCGTAAGCCAGTCGCTACAAGCAACCGAAGTGAATAGACTGCAAATGGTGAATATGCTTATTATTAGTTTTTTCATGATCTGTCTCATTTAGAAAGTGATGTTTACAGAAAAGTTAAACTGCCTCGAAAAAGGATAATACAAGCCTCTCTCTCGTTTTATAGAAGAGAGGTAAAACAAGTCTGAGGTGCTGGCGCCAAACAATATGTTCTCTATTCTGAGGGCTTCCTGTATTTTTTTGGTCTTTAATTCATATTGAAGACTCAGGCTGTTACAACTGAACACATTGTTGTTTTGAACAAAACGAGAAGTAGCGTAGGTTTTGGAAACCACATCCAGCCCTTTGAAAGCCGAAATATCCCCGGCTTTGTTCCAACGGCCGTACCAGACACGAGAGTCAACATTGTAATCATAGTTAGCATTTTCCACTTTATCTATAAGGGTGTTGTTGTAATCTTTCCCTCCAAAACGATAGCTAAAAGAGGCATTGAATGTTAAGGCTTTATAACGGAATATGGTACTTATTACCCCTTGCAGTTTGGATTCGGCGGATCCGCAATCTACAATGTCGGCCGCATTCCAAGCAGATACAACATTTCCCGCTTTGTCTAAGTAAATCTCTTTACCGTCTCCCGGATTGATTCCTAAGGAGCGCACAGCCCAAATTGTGTTGGTGGAATAACCTGGTTTGTATAAAATGTTGGGGTTGGTAGTTTTGGCCTCCTCTATGCTCTTTTGAGCATCCAAAAGGGCTTGCGATACTTCTACTACTTGGTTTCGGTTATGAATGCCGGCCACGGTAATATTCCAATAAATTTGTGATTTGGTATTACGTATCAGAAAGGCAGTGGCTTTGAGTTCAAACCCTTTGTTTTCCATCTCTCCAATATTCTCTACATAACTACTGAATCCGTTGGCGGCAGGAATGTCGATTGAAGAGATCAAATCGGTGGTTTTCTCTTTATAGAAATCGGCTATGATGGCCAATCGGTTGTTAAAGAATTTGGATTCGAGGCCAATGTTGTAATTGAGTTTTTGTTGCCATCTCAAATCTGAATTTCCCAAACCCATTAGGCTGGCACCTAACCATTCGAAGTATTTGTCGTTGGTAAAATATTTATAGGTGGAGAGTGCCTGATATGCAGAGAATTTTTGAGATCCATTGGTTCCCACAGACAATCTTAATTTGAGAAAATTAATGTATGGGCTCTCTTCCAGAAAGGATTCGTTGTGAATATTCCAACCAATCCCTGCCGCATAGAAAGGGGCAAAGCGAGTATTGGATCCGAACTGGGAGGAACCGTCTGTTCTGCCCGATAGGTCCACATAATAGCGGTTGTCGTAGGTGTAGTTTACATTGGCTGTGATGCCAATAGATCGTACCATGGATTCACTACCCGAGGGTTTGCCGTCTTTGGCATATTGCAAGGCCATTGAGATAAAATCCAGGTTTTGGTTTCCAAAGCCTTCTGCCAAAAAGGAATAATTGGAGGCTCTGTTTTGCCGGATATTGTAATCAAAGCCGGCGTAAACGATGTGTTTTTCAGCAAAGCATTTGTTAAAGCTGGCGTTAAAACTGCCATCGTAGGTAAATCCTTTGTTGGTCCCATAGCGATAAGATCCTTTCCGAAACATGTTTTCCTCGCTGTAATTGGCAAAATCGGTATGGTCAGCCGGTTTGAAAACATCGGTTTCGCCAAGGGTTTTGGTCAGTCCCAAACGGGCTCTCAATGTAAGAGCACTTATAACTTTCCATTCAATGGAAAAATTGTTGATAATATCAGTGGAGTTGGATTTATCGAACGTGTTTAGAGTGGCGTTGTACAGAGGATTGGTGGGTAAATCAGACCATCTGACCTGATAAATGGAAGAGCCAAATTCGTTACCTGGATCGCCAAGGGTTTTCAGGATTTTTCCGTTTTCATCTGTGGTTTTCCAATAGGGGTTCATCATAACGTATTGGTTGTAATTACCGTAGGGTGATTCCATGGTATTACTCAAGGATATTTGCGTGCTGTTGGAAAATTTGACATTTTTTAAATAATAAGAAAGATTTATGGATCCGTTGAATACTTTTCTGTAGGATTCTTTCATGACACCTTCCACATCGTTGTATTGCGCTGAGGCTGAATAGCGAAAGGTCTTGTCGCCTCCTTCCAATCGTACGTTATGTTTTTGACCCACTCCCAAACGCAGGGGTTTGGATAGCCAGTAAGTGTTGACTCCACTGTTAACTTCGTTCAATATATAGTTGTAATATTGCTTGAGTTCCCAATCATCGTCGGCACGGACATAGTCGTAGAGTCCCACTCTTTTTTCCAATTCAATTTTTTCTCTCGCATCTAAAACATCATAGTCGGAAAGATCTGGAGTCTCAATATTTAAATCTCCCCTATAGCTGATTTTCAATTTTCCCATGGCGGGCATTTTGGTGGTAATCACTATTACCCCGTTAGCACCGCGTGATCCATAAAGCGAAGTGGCCGAAGCATCTTTGAGGATGGTTAAAGATTCTACTTCGTTTTCGTTAATATCTATGAGTTTTTGAAGGGTGGACTCAAAGCCGTCGAGGATTATAAGAGGGGTGTTCATACCTACCCGGGTCTCATCTTTCAGTTCGTCTACATTAGGAATGCTGGAGTTGCCTCTGATTTGGAGTTCAGGCAGATGGTTCGGGTTGGAACCGTAGATGTTGTTTTCTAAAATATTAATGGAAGGATCAATATTCTTTAAAGATTGCAGGAGGTTTCGGTTTCCATATTGCAGCAGTTCTTCCGACCGGATGACTGTGGCAGCACCTGTAAAGCTGGTAATGGCTTTTTGAAAGATCCCTGTTACTACTACCTCGTCTAAATTGGTGGTGCTCTCCATCATGGTAACGGTGCCTTTGAACTCTTTGAATGAGACGGTTTTTTCTTCAAATCCAATACAGCTGAATACCAATTTGGCGTTTTCATTGGCTACCTCAATGGTAAACAGACCGTTTAAATCGGTAATGGTATTCCGTTTGGAACCTTGCAATACAATGGTTACGCCTACTAAAGGCAAACCACCTCTGTCAACCACGACGCCGCTCATTTTCAATGGCTCGTTTTCTATGGGCGATAATACAATGGTGTTCCCTTTTACCGTGAATGATAGCTTTCCGGAAAAAAGGGTGGCAAGAGCTGTCCCAAGGGGAACATTGATTCCGGAGTAAGTAACAGTAGGAAGTGCTTTAAGATGCTCCACATTGTACACAAAATTTAGATGTGTCTGCTTCTCAATGGTCTGTAAAGCCTTTGAGGTAGGTTCGTTTTTAAAATCCACCGTAATTAGCTGGGGATTTTGAGCTAGAAGCGGGAGTGCGTAAAAGAATAGCATACTCCAAATCAGGAGCCGTCGTTTCATACTCCCGACACTTTTTCTGATTGTGTCCTGCTTTTGTTTCATCAATATTGTAGTTAGTTAGATAGTAAATGGTCTGTTAGTTTTCGGCCAGAACGATTCGGTTTCCTCGCCGTTTGTATTTTATAGAGGTTGTCATACAGAGCAAGTCAAAAAAAGAGTCCAAGTCGTTGTCTCTGAATGCAACAACGGAAAAACGCATCTGTTTTACAGCTTCCGATTGATAGTTTACGTCAAATTTGTACCAACGTTGTAGGGATCGGACAATATCTTCGAGGGCTTGTTCTCTGAATTTGAATATACCCATGTGCCATAAACCGTAGTATTGGGCATCATCTTCAAAGACAGTTGTCTCCCCTGTGTTTTTGTCGAGGCGGACACAGCTTCCGGCGTCGATTACGGTTTTTTCTTCCGACACCAAAGAAGTAAGTTCAATACGGCCGCTTACAAGGGCGGTGGTAATGCTCCTTTCTTCCGGATAGGCTGTTAGATTAAATGAAGTGCCTAATACTTTAATGTCTTGAAACTGGGTAGATACGATAAAGGGAATCGAATCTTTGGCTACATTGAGCCATGCTTCGCCTTCTATCCAGATTCGTCTCTCCTTTTTATTAAAGGTGAGTGGAAATTTCATCTTCGAATTGGAATTGAGCCAAATATGTGTACCGTCGGAAAGATCTAAAGAATAGATGCCTCCTACAGGTACTGTAATAGTGGAGTAATTACTTTGGTCAAAGGTCTGTTTTTGTTTAAGGAACTCGAAGACCTTTTCCCGTTCCACTATCATTTCAGATCCGTCTATTTTGTACAATTTGACCGCTCCCTTTGAGAAATGAATAACCTCTTTGGAGGGTAGCTCTAATATGGCTAACTCCTTTCCAGGAGGAATGGGTTGGTTGAAGCTTTTATCGGCAAAAAAGAGGTAATATATGGAAATGGCTAATAAAAAAGGGAATAGCAGAATAGCCGCGTATTTGTACAAATGGCTCAGTCGCATCCTCTTTCTTTTACCACACTGGCTTTTGCGGAGTACCTCCTGTTTGTAGCGATAGTAATCCGAGTTATATTGGGAATACCTTGTATAGTCTTCCAAAAGAGGCACCAAAGACTTAATTTGTTGAACTAAACAGATATTTTTCTCTTGTTGGGAGAGATTTGCCAATTTTTTTTCTTCTTCCAGCGTTAGCTCGTTTAGTTTTTGCTTTACGAGTAAATTGATTATTTCGTCGTTAGACATTTAGATAGATTTTTTTATCAATTTGAATGCGGTGTACATGTGTGATCTTATGGTGTTCAATGAGAGGCCTAACTCGTTGGCTACATCGCTGTATTTACGTTCTTCGAGGTATATTTTTTTGAGTACTTCTAACGTTTTGGGAGGCAGTTTGTCGAAAGCCTTAAACAGGTTGGCCATTTTTTCATAGTGAAGCACGATCTCTTCGTCTTCGTCCAAACAAGATATTAAAGAGATGGGGACCTCTTTCAATGTCAACTGTTTCTTGTTTTTTTTGCTATAATTAATAGCCTTATTGCGAACGCAGGCAAACAGGTAAGATACTTTTATAGTTTCTAATACCCCGTTTTCCCATAGATGCAAAAAAACATCCTGTACGATATCTTCCGCCACCTCATACGAGCCCACATATCGTTTTGCGTACAAAACAAGAACCCCAAAATATTTTTTAAACACAGTTTTGTTTTATATAGTAGACAATAATAAGACAGTAATAAGCAAAAAAATCATTAGTGAAATAGTAATTTTTTAGCACATTTCCCTTCTCCACTCAAAAGATGACTGTATTATGTCATTTTTACTAAACAAAATAATTATTAAGAGAGTTCCTTTTATTATTATTGTTAGGTAATACTTAATCCGGGCTAAATCAGAATCTCAGCGTATTGGATAATTGTAATAAATATTCTAATTTTAGAGCACCATTCATAATTACTGAAAAAACATGACTCGCGGCTGGAATCCCTGGCACGGCTGTCACAAGATAAGCCCTGGCTGTAAATATTGCTATGTCTACCGCCAGGACGAGAGATATGGGACAGAAATACCAAGTTCCCAGGTGAGAAAAACTCTGAGTTTTGACCTTCCTGTAAAACGCAAACGGGATAAAAGTTATAAAATAGAACCTGGAACACTTATTTTCACCTGTTTCTCCTCCGATTTTTTTGTAGAAGATGCAGACGAATGGCGCACCGGAGCCTGGAAAATAATAAAAGAGAGAAGTGACCTGACCTTCTATATATTCACAAAAAGGATCGACAGATTTTATGTATCACTGCCTGCAGACTGGGGAGAGGGTTATGAAAATGTTATTATCGGTTGCACAATTGAGAATCAGGACAGGGCGGATTACCGCATTCCTGTTTTCAAACGGCTTCCTGTAAAACATAAAACCATTATTTGCGCACCTCTTCTGGAAAAGATCAACCTTACCGCTTATCTGGATAACACCATAGAGGAGGTTGCTGCAAGCGGAGAATCCGGTAACGAGGCAAGGATCTGCGATTATAACTGGGTCCTGGATATCAGGAATCAGTGTATAAAGGCAAATATCCCTTTCTGCTTCCACCAGACAGGGGCGAAATTCCTCAAAGACGGCAAGCTGTATCATATTAAACGACGTTTCCAGGTATCCCAGGCTGCAAAGGCCGGTATTGATTTTAAAGAGGTTTGAGAATATAATGAAATCAAAAAAACATAATTATTATGCCGACGGAGATACAACTATTAAAGGATCCGGGAACAGAACCTTCGGACAAAAATCTGGAGGATATTCTCGGGCAAAATAAATTTGATATTTACAAAGAGCTGGTAAACCATGGAATAACCCGGCAAGACCTAACATTTGAATGGAGGTATTATAATGACGGAAAGGCTTGGTTGTGCAAGTCAGTATACAGAAAGAAGACTGTATTCTGGCTCTCCCTTTGGGAAGATTACATCAAAATAAGTTTTTATTTCACGACCAAAACAAGTGCAGGAGTCTATGACTTGGAAATCAGTGAAGAGATAAGAGAGAGTCTCCGTAAAAGTGATAATACCGGCAAACTGGTCCCTTTGATACTGAATATTGACAAAAGGACACAACTGTCAGATCTATGGACAATTGTCAGATACAAAAAAAGTCTGAAATAGGCAAAGCTGGAACAAGGATTTACTTATGATTTAAACATTTGCTATGTTTGCAGCCAGTTTGAATTATAATATCCAAAAGTAATGCTCTCCGATGTACGTGTTAAAGATTACAGGGAACTTTTCAGGACTCCGATAGTGCAGCAAACTGCCTTTTGGTCGGTGGTTAAAAACAAACTGGGATGGGACACCGTTGCTGTGAATTTCAAGTCGAGAACAGAAGATTTGTTCTGCCAGACCGGAAGCGGCAGTGCCATTGACTCAGATATGCTGATGCTGATCCAGAATATTAACAATGACGAATCTATAGCTTATGTACCTTATGGACCGGAGCTCGAACCTGATGATCAGTTTCAGGGGGTGTTCCTGGAAGAGTTGTCTGAGTCTCTTCGCTCATATTTACCAAAAAATTGTATCCTGATCCGTTATGATCTCTGTTGGGAATCTTATTGGGCCAAAGAGGATGATTTCTATGATCCTGACGGCAACTGGATGGGGGAACCCGGAAGAGAATCCCAGGAACTGAGATTTAATATAGGGACTATAAACTGGAATTTTAAAAAATCGCATTCAAACATCCTTCCCGTCAATACCATATATATTAATCTGACCTCCGGCCTCAACCGTATAATGGAGAGGATGAGACCGAAAACCAGGTACAATATCAATCTTTCACTCAGGAGAGGTGTGGCCGTGAGGAGTGCAGGAATGGAAAGTATTGGTGTATGGTATGAACTGTATAAGGAAACGGCTCTCAGAAACAATATTTACCTGAATGATATTAAATACTTTGAAGCAATACTTACCTCCAGGGCAGAAAACACACATTCCCCTGCAGAGGTAAAGCTGCTGATCGCCGAACTGAACGGGATCCCGCTTGCGGCCATGTTCCTGGTAATAGCCGGGAACAGAGGATCTTACCTGTATGGGGCATCATCGGGTCATTACAGAAACTATATGGCAACCTATGCGTTACAGTGGGAAGCAATTAAAATTTCAAAGGCACGCGGCTGTACTGAATACGATATGTTTGGGACATCGCCTAATCCTGGTACTTCTCACCCTTTATACGGGTTGTACAAATTTAAAACCGGATTCGGAGGAGAGCTTTACCACAGTCTGGGTTGCTGGGACTATCCGCTCGACAATGAAAGGTACAATGCTTTCAGGAGTTCGGAGCTGAACATTCAGGGGTTCCATATGCATTAATTAAAGCAAGTACCTTTCACGGTTTTGCAAGATACTTATCTGTTGATTTTTACAAACCAGAATCTAAGCATATAGGAGAATTGTAATAAAAACCTTAATTTTAGGTTTACTTTTTGTTGATAGATATAAAATTGAAGACAAATCACAAATGATAAAGCGAAATGTATCATATCTAAACTAATCCGTTATGAAAACTAAAGTTTATTTTTTCATCCTAATGATAATGGGAAGTTTACTATCTTCTTGCGAGAAAATTGATATTGACTTTGAAAACGAGTATGAAAAAAGCTATAAGAACTGGATTGATTTTAAAGAGACATCCGGCAACTCATATAAATATATGGTGACCGGATCCTCATGGACAGGAATATCATGGGAGACTGTCATCACTGTATCAAATGGAATAATAACTCAACGGGATTTTAAATATACATCTATAGCAGGATTGGATGGAAACATTCCTGAAGAAGAATTAGAATGGACTGAATATGGAAGTGATATCAACTCCCATAGATACACATCGGCATACGAAGCTCTGACATTAGATGTTATCTATTCCAAAGCCCGGCAAGAATGGTTACTAAAAAGAGAGAATGTCCAAACATACTTTGAGACGAAAAACAATGGATTAATCTCGTGTTGTGGCTATGTGGAAAATGGCTGTATGGATGATTGCTTTATTGGAATTAACATTGCTTATATCGAGCAGTTGCCGTAAATTTTGATAATGCAAAACAAAGACTTTACGCATGGCCAAAACCATCATAAAATACCGTAGGACAATAAAATTATGAACAATAACATTGCATCAGGAATTGTGCACGAGGTTCCTGAGGATATACAAAAGGCACTGATAGCCGATGTCTCCGTTCTTGAACGGTGGAACAGGCTTACCCCTATCCAGCGCAACGAATGGATCTGCTGGATTACTATTGTCAAAAAACAGGAAACCAGAACAGAACATATTCTCCGGATGGTTGAAGAATTAAAAGAGGGAAAACGGCAACCCTGTTGCTGGCCCGGATGTCCGCACCGGAGACCTTCTGCTCAGAAATGGTTTAAGAAAAATGATTTTTGAAAACGATATTCGAACAAGATTTTTAACCATATAATAACTGTACTAAAAATGAAAAAAGTAAAAATATCTCTCCTGCTAATCAGTCTGCTGGTATTTCAGGGCTCACTCCTTGCGCAAAGCAGAGGTAATCAGACAATACGGGCAAAATATGCTCATTCCTTAGGAGTTGCTGCCGGAGAGACGACAGGCTATGGAATATCATACAGATATTGGCCGGAAAAATTTGGAGTTCAGGGTACATTTTCACCTTATTCTGATGAATGGGGCAGCAACTATAGTGTAGGTGTTTCGCTGCTATACAAAATTGTTCAAACAGAAAAAGTTAACTTCTTCTTGTATCAGGGTAACCACTATCTCTATACAAGAGAAAAATACGACAACAACGACTACGAAATAGTAAACAACCATTTCAATAATGGTATCGGGTTCGGCGTTGAATTTATAATCCTGAAGCGTGTAAGTCTCAATTTAATGGGAGGATACGCGGGATTTGAGAATTTCAGGAGGATCGGGTTCACCGGAGAGACGGGGTTGTATTTCATGTTTTAAGGGGGGATTACCCCTTCTTCCCTGCATATCAGCTACATATCCGACTCTATCCTTGTAAATAAATGTCTGGATATTGATATATCATTGTACTATAATGCTTTTTTTATATATTTGATTTAAGATTTGCTGATCCGGTCATCCGGTTATAATTTAAAACATATTGGAACAATTACCAATGCAATAAATAAGCAACCAGTTTCCGGCACAGAATAACGATAAACTAACAAACAGTAACCAGGAACAACCGTAAGGAACAAACAACAAAGAACCAGGAACCAATAACCAAAGTAAGCAAGATAACGAGCACTTATTACTAACCAAAACTTAACTTCACCAAACTATGAAACGCTCTATCTTTATCTCATTGATAATGACGGTATTGTTCCCTATTATACTAATTGCCCAGGATACTCTCGTAAACCCGGTAACAAAATACAGAAGAAGTTCACTCTGCACCATTCTTATGGAATCTGAGAGATTTCCGATGAAGGACAC
>JAQVSH010000237.1 GCA_028700615.1 Bacteroidales bacterium | reverse complement strand
TCCGGTCTTTCAGATCCACCGTATTGAATACAGAAGCCAGCTTGGCATTGGGATCTACCGTTTTAAACGCTTCTCCGAACAACGTAATGTAATCTTCCCGGCTTTTTTTCTGATTCTCCGTAGCCAGTGCAAGCGCCTTTTGGAAGGTTTCATCCGTGCTATAGTTTGAAAGTGCCCTGATAATATCCGCAACCTGCACCTCAAGGGTGACATTCATACCTCCTTTGAGATCAAGACCCAGCACAATCTGACGATCTTTACACTCATTATAAGTATATTTTCTCAGGCCAAGGAAATTATAAACCACCTGATTCGACATTGAATCAATATACTGGGCCTCTTTGTCATAATCCCCGCCGGAAAACGCCTTGGCTTTTCTCTCAATGTTCCATGTGGCCCAGGTAAACATTAACTGGTATACGCATACCAACGCCATCAATAGCGCAAGTATCTTGACTGCTCCCTTGTTCTGCATTACTATAGTGTTAGATAGAAAAATTACAAATTGTCGGCAAACCTACGTGATTTTTCAAAAAAACACAAGTACTTTCTCAAAAAAACCCCCGGTATTTTACTCATAATCCGTTAATCTGATTTATTTCGCCTGGATTTTTGTTTCACAGGCATTTTTAACGTTAGTTTTAATTGATCGTAACAAATCAAAGCCCGGTATTTCAACAGAAAATCACTTCCGATCAAACCGGAAATCTCTTTTTGTGCATGCTCCTGATACAATCTGTTAATATCCTTTAAATCAATGAAAACCGCATCCATATCTTTTAGTTTCAGCGATCCTATTTTCAGCGATTTCAGCACTCCGGACACATTCTCGATAGATTGTGCATTCACTCCGGATATTTCTTTGGAAGACACACGCTCTGCAGAAGATTTGCCGGTACAATACTTCAGATCAAAAACTGTATGAGAGGCCCCGGTATCCAGCAACAAACAACAATTTTTTCTGTTCAGGACGACACTGACCAAAAGATGCCAACTTTGATCTTCCAGACGGACCAACTCAAGAGGGATTTTTATCTTCATGGGATTTCGTTCCGGAAAACCTATTGAATAAATCCCTTTTCCCTTAATTTCTGCTCAAAGCGGCCCATTACCGCCTGACCGGGAATATCAATCCGGTAATCATTGGAAATACCCAAAAGATAACGCCCTTTTCTCAGCACAGGAACCTCTCCGTTATACGGATCTTTCACCACCACAGAAACCGGTATATCGGTCACAGATTGTCCGGCAACCGTGAGATATGCAGAAAGCATCGCCTTTGCTGCTTCTTCAGATCCCGCGTCAATCAGAAAAAGTTTATACTCATCGGTACCCTGCAAATAAGTAGCCGTATAGGCTGAATGCAGAACAGACTGGCCCATGAAACTTTTGGCAATATATTGTTCTGAATCAGAAACTTTCCCTTCAGACGGGAACCCTTCCAATAAAGGCGGAAAAGACGGGGTATTCCCCATTTTACCGGCAAAAGCAAGGGCTATTTTCTCCATGAGTGCCTGAATCTCAGGTTCCTCAGAGGCGGTATGCATCTTCACGTACAGATCACCTGAGAAGAAGTTCAAAAGGGTAGGTTCATGATACCCCTGGGTTCCCACTCGGACAAAAACAGGTTCGGAAGGCCTTTCGGAAGCGTAGATGCCAAAGGCATTCACAGGATCACCATGACGATAAACCTGAAGCGTAATATAAAGATCACCTTTCTGATATTCCAGAGAAGTCATCTCCTTAAAATCATAAAGAAAATAGGACTCGGCGGCTCCGTTAATGCGTTCATACAAATTTCCGGCATGAAAAATTTCGACCTTCTCCTGCAGTGTCCAGCCCGGAATCTCCGGAAGCCAGGATTTCAGGGTCTGAGGGGTCTGGGCTTTCAGTGAAAACCCGGTAAAAACCATTAAAAGAATAAAAAACGCCCGATTCATTTGTATAAAATTAATTTTGAACAATTTAAAAGATTCAACCATAAAAAAACTCCGGTTTATACAAGAAAATCTGCAGGAACCCGGCGAATCCGGTTGATATCGGAGATCTTCCCGGCAATGTGAAAACCGGAAGCACAATTCACCACACAATGGGCACAATCGGAACAGGGATCTTCCGTAAGATTCAGTTCATCCAGGGTTTCTCTGGCCAGAAGCGGAGCCTTGTATCCGTAACTGTACATAAAAGCCCGCATCATTTCCGGAATAGGAAGATGTTTCGGGCATTGAGATACGCATTCCCTGCAACCCTGACAATATAAGCCTTCAAGATGCCGAACGGAAGCAAGAAATTTCTTTTCCGACTCCGTCATGTTGAGATCACGAACTGCTTTCAGACAAACTTCCAATTGATCAAAACTGGTAAATCCCGGAATCGCGGTATGAATATGAGGATTACTCCATGCCCACTTTAAAGCGGCGCCGGCATCTACCGGCTGGGTTCTGGCAGAATCCATAAACCCGCCCATCATGGTCTTCATGGCAACCAGTCCAAACCCCGCATTATGAGCCCTTTCAAGGGCTCCAGACATGGCTTCCGTATGATGCTGTTTAAAATTATAAGAAGTCAGCACTACATTATAGACACCGGTGTCTACTGCGGCATGGATCATTTGGGCCTCATTCCCATGGGTTGAAATCCCCAGATTTTTCGCCTTGCCAGCCACCCTAAACTTCTTAAACAACTCAAGATATTCTCCGTTCATCACCACTGATTTCTCCCCCGGGCCATGAAGATAAAGAATATCTACATAATCCATCTGAAGACGTTTCAGGCTAAGCTCAAACTGCTCCGCAAGAGCCTCGGGAGTCCCTCCGGGCTTGAGTTTGGTAGAAATAAACAGATTTTCCCTCGGAGTCCCCTTAAAAACCTTCCCGAGCATTTCCTCATTTCTTCCCTGCTGATAGCCATGCGCCGTGTCAAAATGCACGATACCATTTTCCTGCGCAGCCCTGACCAGATTGGGATTTTCAGCCCGCATCACCCCCATGCTTAATAAAGGCAATTCAACTCCGGTCTTTCCAAAAGCTCTTTTGGGCAATGCCGGTCTTTCCTGAGAAGGCTGCAGCGCCATAAAAGAGGGAACAGCCAGAATAGATCCGGCTTTCATACTGTTTTTTATAAATCCGCGGCGGTTCATTTCTGCTTTCATCGTGGGTTCATTTAGTTTTAATAACCGGAAAAAACGCACATACTTCTACAAGTATAAGCCATTTAGACTTAAAATCTGAAAACAAATAAAGAATAATAGAACCATTGGGGAGATATTCTCCAATTTTTCACCGAATCCCGTATCTTTGAGTATTGCATCGAATACCTCGTATAATGAATTCCCCTGTAAAACCCGATGATACCTCCATTCAGAGACCGGAACCTGTTCAGGATCAAAATTGGTACGCCGAAGTCCTGTTAGCCCTTCCGCCGGAGGGCACCTTTTCATACAGGATCCCTGAAGCAATGCTACCCGTGATTCAGGCGGGACAAGGAGTACAGGTTCCTTTCGGATCAAGGAGGACTCTGACCGGAATCATCCGTTCGATCCATTCCGGAGATGCCGTTCCGGAGGGAATCCGGGACATTCAGGCCTTGGAAAATCTTCGTCCCATCGTCAACGAAGCACAATTCGCCCTATGGTCGTGGATCGCCGATTACTATATGTGCAGCGAGGGAGAGGTTATGAAAGCTGCCATTTCTGCAGGACTGAAACCGGAACACCCTGCCCGGCACAGCCATGAAATCCGGATCTCCCTTTCAGACCGCCTCTCTGACAAAGAAACCCTGGCCAAAGAAATGGCTTTGCTTCACCGCAGAGCTCCGATCCGGGCTGCTCTGATG
>JAQVSH010000236.1 GCA_028700615.1 Bacteroidales bacterium | reverse complement strand
CATGGTGACGATCGGACACCGTTGTGAACCCTTCAAGGTTGAAATGGTCATCCGGGGCTATCTGACCGGACATGCAGCAAGAGAATATCATGAAGGGAAACGGACGCTATGCGGGGAGTGTCTACCCGAAGGCATGAGAGAAAACCAGGCCTTTCCCGAACCGATCATTACTCCGACCACCAAAGCAGATGAAGGCCATGATATGGATATTTCAAGACAGGAAATTATCGACCAGGGTCTGGTTGCCAAAGAAGATTACGAACAACTGGAAAAGTATACCAGGGCTTTATATGCAAGAGGATCTCAGATGGCCGCTGAAAAAGGATTAATTCTGGTGGACACCAAGTATGAATTTGGTAAAAAGGACGGGAAAATCTACCTGATTGACGAAATACACACCCCGGATTCATCGAGATATTTCTATGCTGAAGGATATCAGGAACGTTTGCAGAAAAATCTGCCGCAAAAACAACTTTCAAAAGAATTTGTCCGCCAATGGCTGATTGAAAACGGCTTCCAGGGTAAGGAAGGCCAGAAGGTTCCGGAAATGACAGATGCTTTTGTAGAAAGCGTCAGTGAACGTTACATTGAATTGTATGAGAACATCACCGGAGAATCGTTTATAAAAACAGAAAGTCAGGACATTATGAGCCGCATTGAAAAAAACATTCAAGATTTTCTGGCAAGGTATTAACAGATCAACAAGGTGTACATAAAGTCTGTTTTGGAGGTAAATGCATTTTAGTCTAAATTTGCAGTGAAAATAAAATTTATTGAAATGAAAGGTATTGCGCCTTGGTTATTTATTGTGTGTTTCACTCTGAGTTGCTTTACGGTCAACGCTCAGACCTCCAAAACCGGGAAATCTTCTATTACCGCTGAAAAAACCATCATTGACAACGTAGAATACTACATTCACAAAGTCAGATCCGGAGAAAGTCTCAGCTCTATCAGCGAACTTTACAATATCAGTCAGAAAGACGTGGTAATGGCCAACCCTGTCCTATTAACCAGTCAGATCAGGGCTGGAGAAAACCTGTATATCCCGGCCGGAGCTGTTCAAACCGGAAAGGTTGAAGATGAAAGTTTTGTATACTATGTCTCAGTCAAAGGCGACACAAAAAGTTCTATTTCAAGAATGTTCAACGTCAGCGTGGCTGATCTCGACAAATACAATCCCGAGATAGTGGTAGTTCCCCTCAAAATCGGACAGATGGTGAAGATTCCCAAACCCGGGGCCAACTTAAATAATACGGTAAAGAAAACGGACAATACGGAAGAACCTGAACAGTTATTTGAGACACATACGGTAAAAGCCAGGGAAACCCTGTATTCTATTTCCCGGTCGTATAATATTCCTGTAAGTACGCTGCTGGAGCTTAATCCCGGGCTGAATAAAAAAAATCCTTCTGTAAAAGTCGGCCAGAAAATTAACATCAAAGAAATCAAGGTTGAAACCGAGTATTTACAGCACATTGTTCAAAGGCGGGAGACTATTCAGAGTATAGCCCAGCTCTATAAAGTTTCTTTAAATGCTTTGCTGGATATAAATCCCAACCTGAATCCGGTCAATCCCAGAGTAAGTGCAGGACAGGTAATCCGGATCCCCATTCCGGTTCAGAAAAAATATCCCGGAGTAGAACTCCCTGTGGATTACCGTAAGATGGATACTATTATCATCAAGCCTTCTGTAAATTCTTCCGAAGAAGAATCCGAAGCAGAGCAGACCGCTACCATTGCCGAAAACAAGAGGGGAAAAGCGGATTGCAATGATGAGACCCCTTCGGGCCAAACCATCAGAATGGCCGTGCTGGTGCCTTTGTATCTCAATAGTACCCAGAACAGCCAGCTGATCGAGCAGGTTGAACTAAACCGGGTTCCGGATACCCTGATGAATATCTCCCGAAACCGGAATCTGAAACTCACTTTGGATCCCAGAAGTGTTAACGGCGTGGAGCTTTGTGAAGGCGCAATGGTTGCTGTTGAAAAGCTAAGGGCTGAAGGTGTTAAAATCGAAGTTGAATTTTATGATACGGAACGGGACGAAAACCTGGTACGGCAGATATTGAATCTGCCGGAACTTAAAAAGAAGGACCTGATTGTTGGTCCTTTTTTTTCTGACCTTTTGCCTCAGGTAGCCGGTTTCTGCGCCAATAACCATATTCCTTTTGTAACTCCCGCTTCCGGCAATGAATCTGATCCGTCTTCTGAAAAACAATATCTGATTAATCCCACTACAGAAGAGAGTGTTTTGTCTGTGATCGATCGGCTCAAGTTATCATCCAAACAAAACATTATTTTACTGAGTGATTCTGTGGAAAGTTATTCAACCTTATTTAATCTTTATAAAAATCAGCTGGGGAAAAAACTTTCCGGACAATACAAAACGGTTTCTCTTGGTTCGGTTGAAAACGCCATAAGAGAAGATTCGACACTTAAGGCCAGAGTTATTATTCTTTCCTATAATGAGGCTTATGTGTTGAAGGCTCTTTCATTGCTTAATGTTTTGTATCGGAATCAACACGATATACAGGTGATTGGATTACCGGAATGGCGCGATTTTAAGAACATTGACATCGAATATTTTCACAATCTGGAGTACACCTACCTGACCCCTTATTATACAGACTTCAAGGATCCGGAGGTTGTCAGGTTTTTAGAAAAATACCGCGGCTATTTTGCTTCTGAACCTGTGGCTTCTTCAAATTCCGGATACATATATGGTTTTATGGGATACGACTTGATCTATTATTTTGGAACCGCCATCTCCCGCTATGGAAAACCTTTTGATGAGTGTATACAATCTCTAAAAACGCCCATGCTGCAGACCCGCTTTAGTTTTAAAAAGAATACCGGAGCGCGCGGATATATTAATTCCAGAATCGAAGCGGTCAAATATACCCGGGATCTTTCTATTGAACGCATTCAATAAAAACAGCTGCCTTGATGGCATACGGCATAAAATCGATGTCTCATTTTGAAAAGGATAGTGAATTTTTTCCCTTAAGCATTGAGTATTCTGAGTGAAATGTCTACTTTCGTAGTTTAATATTTACATCTTTAATAAGAAATTATGACAAGTGAACTGAATGGTGAAGATCGGAAGCAGGATAGTCTCCGGGAGGAGGATTCAAAAAAGTCGGCGGAAGTCTCAGAATCTTTGAATTCCCCGTCCGAAAAGGATGCTCTGGAAGCCATTATCTCTCAGGAAGCCTCATGTGAAACTCCGGAACCGGAAGACATGGAAGAGGTAACAGAAACGATGATCGATCAATTACTTGAAAGCCAAGTATCTAACATTGATTTTTCTTCTCTTGGAAAAGAAGAATTGGTGGAAAAACTGGCGACTCTGATAGATCATCCTGCAGATAAAATTAAAGATCAGATCGAAAATATAAAGCTCAATTTCTATAAGAAGCACAAAATGGAAATTGAGAAAAAACGAAAAGCATATTTGGATGCAGGGGGTGTGGCGGAAGATTTCCGGTATGAGGAAGATCCGTTGGAAGTAACCCTCAAAAGCTTGCTGAAATCCTATCATGAGAGACAGAATCTGCTCAATGAAAAATCCGAAGTGGAAAAACAGCAAAATTTGACTGTAAAGCTTAAGATTATTGAAGATCTTAAAGATCTTACCAACCGGCAGGAATCTTTCAACGAAACATTTCAGGAGTTCCGGGATCTTCAGAATCGCTGGAGAAACACAGGGCCTGTGCCTCAGGCCAGGGTAACGGATCTCTGGGAGACCTATCATCACCATGTTGAAGTATTTTACAATTATATTAAGATCAATAAAGAATTACGGGATCTTGATCTAAAGAAAAATTACGAGACCAAAATA
>JAQVSH010000020.1 GCA_028700615.1 Bacteroidales bacterium | reverse complement strand
TTTATCTGTTTAGATTTTTAGTCTGACAAACCCTGAGAAATGGAAGGCCGGTCCGTTTTTTTTGTTTTGAAGAACTTAAAAAATTGTCAGGAAAGCTTTACAAATATAGGCTTTTGAGGTTTTTATTCTATTTTTGGGCACGCTAAAATCAGGAAATCATGCACCTTGCTCAATTTTTAATTGCCTCTGTGGCCCTGACCCTTTTACCTGGTCCGGATATTTTGTTTGTCATGACCCAGAGTCTTACACGGAATGCCCGCGCCGGCATTGCTGTAGCCATTGGCTTGTGTACAGGGCTTTTTGTTCACATTTCTGCTGCGGCGTTTGGTATTTCTCTGATGATAGCCAATACCCCGTGGCTTTTTAAACTGATCATGTATGCCGGGGTTGCCTATATGCTCTATATGGGAACCGTGGCTTTAGTCGGTTTTTTCCATCCGGTTGCTGCAGAAGAGTCCATTTTGGTGAAAGATGATGCGAAGATGAGCTATGTCCGGTTATACCGTACCGGAATTATTATGAACGTGCTTAACCCAAAGGTTATTTTCTTTTTTCTGGCTTTTCTGCCCCAATTTCTGACAGATGGGTCAGAACATCCGGTATTGGATATATTTCTCCTGGGAGGAATATTTATTCTTCAGGCCATCCTTATTTTTTCTTTGGTGTCCGTGATTGCAGGCTGGATCTCTTCCAAACTGGCTATTCAGGCGATTGCTCCGCGAAAATTATCCATGGTGCGGGCCGTGGTATATTTTGCCATTGCCGTTCTCTTTCTGTTACAATAAAGAGCTTCTCCCGAAGAAAATTTATTCCTCAAATTTCAAGAGGTCCGGCATTTTCCGGGCATCCTGAATAATCGCTCTGAAATGAGCCCTGGCCGCTTTGCTGTTTTTATCATAAATTCCCGAGTTAATTCTTGACAGCAGTTCGTTGTGGGCTTCTGTGACAGATTCAAGGATTTCACTGAGATATTCAGTTTTGACATCCTGATGAAAATAACTGAAAGCAATACATTCTTCGATCAGTTCCTGGGTGAGCGTTTTAATACTTTTTTTGAGATTTCTGATGCTTGCCATAATGAGAATATTTAGAATGAGTTAATTGGAATGAATATGTTTTCTGGGTTTTTGAAGCACTTGCAATCCCTGGGAATGCATTTGTATTTTAAGGGTTTTTCCTGCCTGATCGGGTTCCCCGTCCAGATGGATTACTCCCGGAGAATTTCTTTCGATGAGAATGTCTTTACCCTTTATATATTCTGTCCGGCGTGACTGGTCTATGTTTCCTCTGAAAATTCTTATGCCTATTTCAGCGGTTTCCTCCCAGGGAAATGGAGAAAGAATTACGACATCAAAGAATCCATCGGATATATCGGCTTTCGGAGCGATAAGTGCATTGTTGCCCCATTGGTTGGCATTGGCTACCGTGATCAGAATAGCTTCTCTTTCAAACGTAAATCCATCGACTGTGATCTTGTACTTCAAGGGTTTGTAATTTTTCCATTCTTTCAGGGTAGTTCCCACGTATGTCCAGAATCCCCGTTTTTTATTGGTTGAGAAGCAGCTCCCGACCTGCGCGTCAAATCCCACTCCGGCAGTACAAAAGAAGGGTTTTTCGTTGAAAGTTCCATAATCAATTTTCAGGGGAACCCCATTGACAATCCAGTCCAAAGCTTTTGGCAGGTTATGAGGAATGCCCAGATGCCTTGCCAGTCCGTCTCCCGACCCCATCGGAATAATTCCCAGCTGAACGGGAGAGTTAATTAAAGAACAGGCCGTTTCATTTACAGTCCCGTCACCTCCTGCTGCCACAATCTTCTCCCATCCCTTCTTAATCAGTTCTTGTGCGATTTCAGTGGCATGCCCTTTTCTTTCAGTCCAGTATACGGAACTTTCAATAAAATTGGGAAGGGCTTGGATTGCCTCAACCAAGGGCTGCTTTTTTGAAGTGCCGGCAATCGGATTAATAATGAAGGCAATTTTTTGTTTGTTCATAGGGCGTTTACAGAAGAGGTTAGAGTCACGCCAATCCGGCAAAACCCATAAAAGCCATAGCTAAAATGCCGGCCGTGATCAGAGCAATCGGAACCCCTTTTAATCCTTGCGGAATTTCGGCAAGTTCAAATTGTTCCCTGATTCCGGCAAAGATAATCAGAGCCAGCGCATAACCAGCAGAGGTAGAAACCGAAAATACCACACTCCTGATCAAATCATAATCTTTTTGTATCACCAGAAGAGCTACTCCGAGGATTGCGCAGTTTGTCGTAATGAGCGGCAAATATACTCCTAATGCCTGATATAAAGCCGGGCTGGTCTTTTTTAATATAATCTCCACCATTTGTACCAAAGCGGCAATCACGAGAATAAAACTGATGGTTTGCATAAATTCAATGCCAAACGGAACGAGCAGATAATTATAGATCAACCAGGTGGAAATGGTGGCAATGGTCATGACAAACATGATAGCCCCGCTCATTCCCAAAGAAGTGGAAATTTTATTGGATACCCCGATAAAGGGACAAATTCCCAGGAATTGTGACAACAGAATGTTATTCACAAAAATCGCGGTGATAATGATCATGATATATTCCATAGTCGGAGGATGGGGTGAAATTTTCTTTAAGTTCTTTTTAAACGGTTGACAAGAGCAATGACATAACCTAAAACAATAAACCCGCCGGGGGCAAGAATAAAGATCAGAATATTGGACTGCGCAGGCAAAAGATTCAGTCCGAAAACGGATCCGCTTCCCAATAATTCCCGGATGCTTCCTACCAACGAGAGGGCAAACGTAAATCCGAGTCCCGATCCCAGGCCATCCAGCAAAGAGGCAATCGGTTTGTTTTTAGAAGCAAAAGCTTCTGCGCGGCCCAGAACAATGCAATTGACAACAATCAGGGGAATAAAGATGCCCAATTGGTCGTATAAACTGGGCTCTCCGTTCGGACCCGGGGAGTTTACCCAAGCTGACATCAATAGATCCACAATGGTAACCAAGGTCGCAATGATCACAATAAAAGCCGGAATCCGGACTTTATCCGGAATATGTCTGGCGGTAAGGGCAATGGCAAGGTTAGATAATCCCAAAACAAAAGTAGTTGCCAGTCCCATTCCTAACCCATTCGTAGCAGAAGTGGTAGTGGCCAGAGACGGGCAGGTCCCTAACACCAATACAAACAGGGGGTTCTCCTTAATAAATCCGTTCGTAAATATTTTCATCAGAGACATGACTCACGCAATTTTTAATCGTTCTTTTTCGTATGATTTTTCCAGCTGTCATAGGCTCTCTGCACGGCATCACAAAAAGCCCGGGAGGAGATGGTAGCTGCCGTAATGGCATCGATATCCCCTCCGTCTTTACGAACTTTCAAAGGCATTTCCCCCGGATTCTTTCCAATGAAAAGATCCTGAAATTCCTTGTCTGTAATATGAGTTCCCAGACCAGGAGTTTCTTTTTGCTCCAATACTGAAATACTGAGAATTTTGCCCTCCGGATCAAGTCCTACCATCAGTCTGATAAGACCGCCAAACCCCTTCATTGTATAGGTCTCTACTGCGGTTCCTACCAATTTTCCTTCGGATAAACCGGGATAACCAATTAATTCGCCGGTCTGATCTATGCTTTGGATCGTATATGATTCCTGACCGGGATGATTATCAAAGCCGGGTAATACTTTTTTAATGGCAAAGTTTTTCTTCTCGGCTGCAGCTTCTGCGATGGGATCCTTGGTTAGTAAATAGGTGCCGCCAAGGAGTGCAGAGGAAAAAAAGGTAATCATTACCAGCGTTGATAATAAATTCCAAAGAGTAGATTCTTTTTTAGCCATGTTTCACCTCCTTCCCAAACCGGGCGGGTTTCATATATACATTGATCAGCGGAACAAAAGCGTTCATGATCAGGATTGCAAATGACATACCTTCAGGATATGCTCCATATACGCGGATCAGGCCGGTAATCAATCCGATCCCGATTCCGTACGCTACTTTCCCTTTCAAACTCATGGGGGAGGTAGTATAATCGGTCGCCATAAAAACAGCCCCCAGAATAGCTCCTCCGGATAAAAGATGGAATATCGGGTCTGGGTATAGATCTGGGTGGCTCATCCAGAGAATCCCGGTAAAAACTCCCAAAGTCCCTAAAATACATACCGGAATATGCCATGTAATCACTTTTCTGATTAACAGATACGCAAAACCAGCCAAAAGAGCCAACGCTGCAATTTCACCCATGGATCCGCCCCTGTTTCCCAGTAAAAGATCAGAAAGTGAAGGAAGATTAGCCATAATATCCTGAATGGGGAGTCCGTTTTTAATGTTTTCTTTCACAAGAGCAAGAGGGGTAGGCCCGGTAGCAGCATCAATGAGGGGAGTAAATATTCCCTTGGGGATTGGCCATGTGGTCATTTGCACCGGGAAAGAGATCAGCAGGAATACCCTTCCGACCAGAGCGGGATTAAACGGATTGTTTCCCAATCCTCCGAAAGACATTTTTGCAATGCCTATAGAAACAAGAGCACCGGTAATAATGATCCATTCAGGAAGATTTGTTGGAACATTAAAAGCCAGAAGCAATCCTGTGACTGCGGCAGATCCATCTCTCAGAGAGAGGGGTTTGTGAAGTATGTAGCGGGTAATGAAATACTCAAAAAACATGCACGATGCAACAGAAATAGCGGTTACATAGAGCGCTCCGAAACCAAAAAACCAGACAGAGATACATAGCGCCGGAAGCAAGGCCAGGAGAACATCACGCATGATTTGCGGAGTGGAAATTCCACTGTGAATATGGGGTGATGCAGAGACAGTATAAAGTTTTTCCATGGCGATTCAGACAGTATTATTTTTTAGAAACCCTGGCTTGTTTGAGTACAGCATTTTTCCCTACGCGAATCCAGTCCAGCAAAGGTCGGTTAGCCGGACAGATAAAACTGCAGGAACCACATTCAATACATAAAGTAATCCCTTCATGCGCAGCTTTTTCAAACTGCCCCATTTCTGAAAGTTTACCCAGGAGGTAGGGCTCAAGACCCATAGGGCAGGAAGAAACACATTTGGCACAACGGATACAGGGTTCCGCGGGTTTTCGGAAAGATTCTGTTTCCTCAACAAAGAGAATCCCGGAACATCCTTTGGTAATGGGGATATTCAGGGAATTGGCCGCTTTGCCCATCATGGGGCCGCCGAGAATGACTTTCCCCGTGTTTTCGGGAATTCCTCCGGCTTGTTCCAGTATATCAGAAAGGATTGTTCCGATTCTGACCCGAAAATTGGAAGGAGTTCCCATCTTTTTTCCGGTCAACGTGACCGTCCTTTCAATCAGGGGTTTGTTTTTCTGAACTGCTTCATAAATAGCATATACTGTGCCTATGTTAAATGGGATGACTCCGATGTCAAGAGGAATTTCTCCAGGTGAAACTTCTTGCCCGGTAAGTGCTTTGATGAGTTGTTTTTCGCCTCCCTGAGGATATTTTGTTTTCATTGATACCACTGAGATCCCGGGATGTTTTTTTATCAGTCGGTTAAACTGACTGATGGCATCTGCTTTGTTTTCTTCAATGCCGATTTTTGCATGCGAGACCTCAAGGGCTATCATTAACAACCGGATTCCTATCAGAATTTCTTCCGTTTTTTCAAGCATTAACCGGTGATCGCAAGTCAGATAAGGTTCGCATTCCGCCCCATTAATCAAAAGCATTTTACACTTTTTCCCGGGAGGGATGGTCAGTTTTACATGACTGGGAAAAGTAGCTCCTCCCAGCCCCACAATCCCGGCATGGGTAATTTTAGAAATGATTTCCGTTTTGCTTTTATTGAGGTCTTCGATTAGGGTTTCGGTATGATCAATTTCTTCAATCCATTCATCACCTTCTCTCTCAATCATCAATGCGGATTTACAATATCCGGTAACATCAGAAAAATCACCGATTTTACTGACAGTCCCGGATATAGAAGCATGAATATTGGCAGAGACAAAGCCTGAACTTTTGGCAATGACCTGCCCTGTCTTTACCTGATCTCCAACCCCAACGCAAGCGATAGCAGGCGATCCGATATGTTGAGAGAGAGGTATGAGTACACGATCCGGCAATAATGGGGTCACAATGGCTTTTTCTTTGCTTAGCTTGCACTCCGGAGGATGAACACCTCCCTGTAAAAAAGTTTTTGGCATATTGCGGGATGATTATGTAGTGGGAACTGAAATTGATTTTTGAATGACCATGTTTTCTCCTGTTTTTTTAGGAGGAAAATTCAGTTCGAGAATAGCTCCGGTCGGACAAACCTCTACGCATTTGCGGCATAATTTACATTGTTTGGAATCAATGAACGCAAGATTATCTGTAATGGTAATTGCTTCAAATTCACATACTTTTAAACATTTACCACATCCGATACAAGCCACCTGACAATATTTTCTGGCAATTCCTCCTTTGTCTTTGTTGACGCAGGAAACATATATTTTACGATCTTTTTTTGCTTTGTTTCTAAGTTCTATGATAGAACGGGGACAGGCCTTCACACAAGCTCCGCAGGCAGTGCAAAGCGCATCATCGACCACGGGGAGCATGGTAACGGGATCCATTTTGATGGCATCGAAATGGCAGGCCACCACACAATCTCCGCATCCCAGACATCCGTATGGGCAGCCTGTGTCTCCAATATACATGGAATGAATCAGGGCACATGATGAAGCTCCGTCATATACACTCGTTCTTGGCCGGAATTCAGGAGAACCGCTGCATCTTACCACAGCTACGGCCGGAGTTTTGGTCTGAGCTGTCCTTCCCAGGAGTTCTGCAACTTTGTTCATTACATTGTCTCCGCCCACAGGACAATACAATCCGGTGGCCTCTTCAGATTTGACAATGGCCTCAGCCAGAGAACGACATCCTGCAAATCCGCATCCTCCGCAATTGGCTCCGGGCAATGTCTCGGTGACCTGGTCTATGTGAGGATCCTCGTATACTTTAAAATTTTGTGCAATATAATACAGAATGACGGCGGCTACGCTTCCAAGTAATACCAGAATAATAACTGTATATATGAAGATATTCATCATGGAGTCGGGTTCATTTTATGAATGCCGAACCGAAATGAAGAAGTATAAAATCGGCGGCACAAAAATACAATTATGTAGTAGGGAGCCAAAACCAAAAGAGATGATAAGGCGGAAAGAAGTTGGTTATGGGTCAGGGAAAAAATAATTAACAAAGTGAAAATCACGCACAAAAAGGGAAGAAAATAGGCAATAAAAACCGCTTTATTTCCTTGATTTTTGTTTATCGAAATTTTTACCGTTTCGCCTTCCAGAAAAGTGCCGTCGACATCTCTGATTTCTATCACTCTGGATGATGACTCAGATGAAAAACAGGTTTTCTGACTATGACAGGCACCACAGGCTGAAGAGGTGAGAATTCTTACCTTAACAGTCGAACCTTGCCGGGAGATAACAGTCCCTTCATGAAATATGCATGTATCCATCGGAGCTAATATTCTCGATAAGATTTCAGCAAAAATACAAAAAAAGGCCTTAAGGCAATGCTATTTAACAGGCTTTAGCCCCATCCCGGCGGCTTTGTCAAGAAGGAACTCCATGGCATCCTGATAGTTATTGGGAATTATCCCGTCTAATATAGCTTCTTTAATTGCGTTTTTTAATATACCGATCTCCCGGCAAGGGGATAATCCGAATATTTGAATGATTTCATTTCCGTCAATCGGAGGTTGAAAAACTCTGACGGCATCTTTCTCTTCTATTTCTTTGAGTTTTTGACGGACAAGCTGGAAATTGGCCATATAGCGGCGGATATTTTCCTCAATCTGAGATGTGATATCTGCTTCGCACAGCATCATCAGGTCATCAATGTCTTCACCGGCATCAAAAAGCAGCCGTCTGACGGCAGAGTCCGTGATGGATTCCTGAGAGAGTACAATAGGACGCATATGAAGGGTCACCATTTTTTGTACATATTTCATCTTTTCATTCATCGGGAGTTTGAGCTTTCTGAAAAGATCCGGAATCATCTTCTGACCGATATAATCATGTCCGTGGAAGGTCCACCCGTGTTTGGGATGAAAACGTTTTACCGCCGGTTTCCCGATATCATGTAACAAGGCAGCCCAGCGCAGCCATATGTTTTCACTGTTCCGGCTTACATTGTCAAGTACCTTTAAACTATGCAGAAAATTATTTTTATGGCCCATCCCTTTTTTGACTTCGGTCTGCTGAAGTCTGTGAAGTTCCGGAAAAATAATTTCCAGGATTCCGGATTTGGCTAACAATTTAAAACCGATCGAAGGCACAGGAGCCGCCATGATTTTATTGATTTCATCAATGATTCTTTCTCCTGAAACAATACTGATTCTTTCCCTGTTTCTGTGGATGGCTTCAAAGGTTTCCGGTTCAATGGTAAAATCCAGCTGAGTGGCAAATCTGACCGCCCGGATCATCCTCAGCGGATCATCAGAAAAAGTGATATCAGGATCGAGAGGTGTTCTTATGATTTTGTCATTCAAATCTTTAACCCCATTAAAAGGGTCAATCAGGTTTCCAAAATTTTCGGGGGTAAGATCAAACGCAAGGGCATTAATGGTAAAATCCCGCCTGTCCTGATCATCCTTCAGCGTCCCGTCTTCTACAATAGGTTTCCGGGAATCCCTGCGATAGGATTCTTTTCTTGCTCCTACAAATTCAATGTCTTCTTCTCCGAATTTAAGCATTGCGGTATTGAAGTTCTTAAATACGGTCACGTGAGTGTTTTTACCAAGTCTGGCAGCGGTTTTTTTGGCAACTCCAATGCCGTTTCCGACCACTACGATATCAATATCTTTAGAGGGTCGGCTCAACAGAGCGTCCCGGACATACCCTCCTATAACGTAGGCCGGGTTGCCCGATTCGGCTGCAATTTCTGAGATAATTGCAAAAATCGGATGTCGCAGGCGATGATGCATGGTGTTTTAAAAAGCGTGCAAACCTACAAGTTTATAGAATAAATAACAAATGTAACATTCCTGCATTCATGAAATAACGCTCTCTGAAAAATAAAATTATGTTCAACACACCCCCTGAAAGGCCAAAATTTAAGCATAAGATGATCATACAATCCAAAAAAAATGTTAAAATTGCCGAAACTATTGGCGAGAGATCAATATGTATAAACAAATTTGGAACTCTTCATATGCTTCGGTTTGCCAGATCGCTTTTTATGCGGGCAACGGAATAAAGTCCACTTCAATCACCGGTTTTAAAGTGGAGGGTTTTGTGGTGACCGATGAGTTTGTTTATCGGGAAGGGAAGTTTGATTACGTCACTTTTCGTTTCGTAAAGGAAAACGGGTGCACCGTTGCCCTGGAAGTGAAAATGAATTATGATAAGTTTATTAAAAGGATTCTTCCTATTGTCCGGGATGAAGAGGAGGGATTTGCTCTGATTGATGTTTCCGGAACCAAAGTGAATCAGCAACCCAATATACGACTTGCCTCTTCCTCAGCTGTAGCTGTGGGTCAATCGGTCAGTGTTCTGGGGTATCATTGCGACCAGGACAATCTGTCGTTGCGTCAGGGACTGGTTTCCTCTTTTATTCATCCGAACAATGGACAGGGGAAAGAATATATTCAGTTCAATGCTTCCATAAAACAAGGAAATTCCGGAAGTCCCCTGATTCGTCTGGATACCGGAGAAGTCATCGGAGTGGTGGGGTATCGTTTGCTGGCCCTGCATAAAGAATATGATCATTTCAAACAAATTATCGATGAAAATTTAAGGGTCCTGAAAGAAGCCGAGGGCAAAAGTTGTGTCGGAGATCTGGACCCCATACAGGTTCTGATTGCTAATCAGCATCAGTTAAGGCAGCTGGGAAAGGAGCTCTATAAATTAAGCCATTCCAGCTACGGATTTGCTCATAAGATTGATAATCTTTCCAAATATTTGAGTTGAACGAATTCATCCGCCAGGCTGCCTGTTCTCTCGGACTGGATGCTTGCAGAATTACGGTTCCGGAGATTTCCACATCCGATGTCCGAAGATTTCATGACTGGTTATCTTCCGGTTATGCCGGGGAAATGAGCTATATGAACCGCAATGTTTTTTTACGGACCCATCCGGAAACATTGGCTGAGGGTATAAAATCTGTGGTTTGTGTGGCAATGCGGTATGCTTCTTTACCTTTAAAAAATTCCTCCCGTTACGTTCTATCCAGATATGCATACGGCAAAGATTATCATGAGGTTCTCAAAGAAAAACTTTATCAATTGCTCTCCCTGATCAAAGAGAGAGATCCGGAAGTTTCGGGAAGGGTTTGTGTCGATTCGGTTCCTGTTCCCGAACATGCGCTGGCAGGGAATGCGGGTTTAGGATGGATTGGCAAAAATTCTCTTTTGATCGTGCCGGGAATGGGTTCCTATGTTTTTCTGGGAGAGCTTTTTCTTACCCTGGAGCTGAATCCCGATAAACCGGTGACTCCCCGGTGCGGAAGCTGTACCCGTTGTATGGAGGCCTGTCCTGTAGGGGCTATCGTGGCTCCTTATACTCTGGATGCAAGAAAATGTCTGGCATACCGTACGATTGAATATCGGGGAGATTTTGCCCCCGAAGACTCTCTTCATAACAGGGTGTTCGGATGTGATCTTTGCCAGGAAGTTTGTCCCTGGAATCAAAAAAATCATATTCCCGTTCATGAGGAATTCCAACCCTCAGAGGAGTTGGCTGCAATGAGTGATGAGGACTGGGAAAGTCTGACTGAAACCCGGTTTAAGGAATGTTTTGCTGCTTCAGCTGTGATGCGGGCCGGATATAAAGGACTTGTGAGAAATATAAAAAAGATCGGGGAAGATTCCGGATCTTCGCGAGAATGATCAGGTTTGTTTCAGAGAAGCTAATTCTTTTGTGAAATCCAGTCCGGGGTGCTCTCTGATAAGGTTTTCAATTTCTTTGATCTGGCTTTGGACAAAAGCGAGATGATTCGCGGAGGCTGCGAAAAAAGGACGATGTCCTGCTGCCTTTTGTATTTTTTCTATTCTGTTTTTTAGTTCAATGGCTTCAGCACTCAGCCAGTTTTCTGAAAACCTGGTCCAGATATATTCCAGGGCGGTTTCTGACGGATGGGCCATATCCGGAGCATAAAAACGATAGTCTCTTAATTCATCCTGCATAATTTCATAGGCCGGGAAGTAATTGGTCTGTGCAGGGTATTTCTTGCATAGTTTCTCTACAGATAGTAATAGCACCGCTTTGGAAATCCGGTTTTGGTGAGCCCCTTCCCCGGTATATTGTACCGGGCTGATGGTAAAAACGACCTGAATGGTTTTGTTAAATGCAAAAATGGCGTCAAGGGCCTTACTCATAAGTTCTGTACAGTATTCCGGTTCCAGCATTTCGCGGGTAAAACGGTTTCCCGGAATTTTATGGCAATTGGCCACTATTCCTTTGGTTTCGTGATGATACACAAGGGCTGAACCCAGGGAAATAAATAAAAAAGAGCTCTCTTTAAGAAATTGGTGTGCGGTTTCAAGTTCTTTGTTGATTTCTTTTATGCAATCAGCAGCCACGGGCCTGCTGTAACGGCTGTGATGGTCAAAACTAAAATAGAGCCCCTGATGAAAAAACAAATCCGTTTCATGATAAACCTTTGCCGAGATAATTCTCAGCAATGCCCCGGATACAGAGGCCGGATTGTATAACACTCCGAAGGGATTGCTCAATACTCTGAATTTGGCCTGGTTTATTTTGTTCCCGATATTTTCTGAAAAGCATGATCCTGTCAGGAGTATGCGGGATTCATAATCAATCAGGTGAGGGGGAGGATCAATATGGACAGGCGTGGTAAACATATCTTAGATTAAAAAGAGAACCTGTATACAAAGTTAGCAGGTTTCAATCGAATTTTTACCTTTGCGGTGTTTCCGGGTATAATGCCTGAGAAAAGTTTTTTAACCGGAATGATCATGAAGAAGACGGTCCAGTTTTTAAATTCCCTGAGTCGCAATAATAACCGGGGATGGTTTGAGGAACATCGGGACGAATATCAGGAGGCAAAAGCCGAGTTTGAGGCTTTTTTGTTTCGCCTGATTCCGGTGGTGAATTCCCTGGATCCCTCAGTGGGAATGCCTGAGGTGAAAGATTGTACTTACCGGATATACAGAGATATCAGGTTCTCCGGAGATAAAACGCCCTATAAACAACATATGGGCGCATATATTGCCAAAGGAGGGAAAAATTCGGCCTTTGCAGGATATTATTTTCATGTAGAACCTGCTTCGGATTCTTTTTGCAGCGGAGGGATTTATTGCCCTGAGAAGTCAATTTTACGCGCGCTGCGTGAGGAAATTGATGACTCCTGGGAGGAATTTGACCGCTTGGTTCATGATGCTGGTTTTTCCTCTCGTTATCAGTGGTTTGCCTCCCGAAGCCTGAAGACAGTGCCTAAAGGATTTTCCAAAGATTCTCCTGCACGGGAATGGCTGTGTCATTCTGATTATTGCTATTTTGCCCCGTTAAGTGTGGATCAATTGCTTTCTCCCGGATTGATGGATCTGGTTGCTGAAAGATTTAAAGGGATGGTTCCATTGAATACTTTTTTTAACCGGGCCATAAATTCCATACAAACAGATTCTGTTTCTATCTTGTGATACTAAAATTTTATAGCTATACGCGTGCAATTTACTTTACAATATATCGATACGCAGACAAAGGCCCGGGCCGGTTGTCTCAAAACAGACCATAGTCTTATAGAAACGCCTGTTTTTATGCCGGTAGGGACCTCCGGATCGGTCAAAGGGGTTAGTCAGCAAAATCTTTCGGAAGATATTCAGGCTAAGATTATTCTTGGAAACACTTATCATTTATTTCTCAGGCCGGGACTGGATGTAATCCATGCTGCCGGAGGCCTTCATCGTTTTATCGGATGGAATGGATCCATTCTGACGGATAGCGGGGGGTACCAGGTTTTTTCCCTGTCGGATATCCGGAAAATCACGGAAAAAGGTTCGGAATTTCGTTCTCATATTGACGGCTCTAAATGTTTTTTTTCTCCTGAGAATGTAATGGATACCCAAAGAATACTGGGACCCGATATTATGATGGCGTTCGATGAATGTACTCCGTATCCGGCTGAATACAGTTATGCCAAAAAGTCTATGGAAATGACCAACCGCTGGCTTGAACGTTGTTTTCGACGGTTTAGGGAGACAGAGCCTCTCTACGGATACCAGCAGTCCTTATTTCCTATTGTTCAGGGCAGTGTGTTCTCCGATCTGAGAAAAATAGCCGCAGAAACCGTTTCCTCTTATGGCGCTGACGGCAATGCAATAGGAGGTTTATCCGTCGGTGAACCGACAGAAGTGATGTATGAAATGGTTGATCTGGTCACCGGAATTCTTCCTTCTGACAAACCCCGGTATCTGATGGGAGTGGGTACTCCTGTGAATATTCTTGAAAATATTGCCCTGGGAATTGATATGTTTGACTGTGTCATGCCCACACGCAACGGAAGAAATGGGATGCTTTTTACTAAAAACGGGTTTATCAATATAAAAAATGCCAAATGGAAGGATGATTTTTCTCCCATTGAAGAAGATGGCGCTTCATATGTCGATCATCAATACACAAAAGCGTATCTTCGTCATCTTATTTATTCAAGAGAGATTCTTGGCGCACATATAGCTACCGAACACAATCTTGCGTTCTATACATGGCTGACCCGTGAAGCCCGGAAGCATATTCTTGATGGAACATTTCCGGTATGGAAAAAAGAAATGGTGGTCCGTTTATCTAAACGATTATGAATATCTGGAAGCCCAAACTACTGGATTATTATATTCTGAAGAAATTTCTCGGAACTTTTTTCTTTTCGCTTCTGATGATTATTGTCATCGTGGTAGTGATTGATATATCTGAGAAGGTTGAGGATTTTATTGAACATGAGGTGACACTCAGGGAGATAGTTTTTGATTACTATGTAAATTTCATTCCCTACTTTGCTTCCATGTTTAGTTCCCTTTTTATTTTCATATCGGTTATTTTCTTTACTTCAAAAATGGCTTCCGATACTGAAATTATTGCCATACTGAGCAATGGGATCAGCTTTTTTCGTTTTATGGTGCCCTATTTTATGGGGGCTCTGATTCTGGCTATGTTTTCTTTCGCCCTGACCAATTATGTTATTCCTCCGGCCAATATGAAGAGGCTTGCTTTTGAGGATAAATATATTCATGGACAACGTTCTCAAAATTTCAGTGAAAGAAATGTCCATCTGCAAATTGCTCCGGGGGTGTTTGCTTATATGGAGTCTTATTCAATATCTACAGAGGTGGCCAATAGGTTCTCTCTTGAAAAATTTGACGGGAATCGTCTGAAATCAAAACTTATGGCTGATTTTGCCCGTTATGATTCTATTTCCGGAAAATGGGTTTTGGAAAACTGGTATATACGTAACCTGGATGGTGAATCTGAAACGATTACGTCCGGATCCGTCATGGACACCACTTTGTTGATGCATCCCAATGAATTTACCGGCGAAAAAAACATTACCGACGTCATGACCCTTGGGAAATTATCCGAAGAAATAAAGAAACTTCGGTCCAGAGGGGCTGAAAATGTTCGGGATTATTTGGTTGCCAAGCATATGCGTCTTGCCTTTCCTTTCTCAACCTTTATTCTTACCCTGATCGGAGTTTCTCTTTCTTCCCGGAAAACCAGGGGGGGAATAGGCATTCATGTGGCAATAGGTATCGTGCTTAGCTTTACCTATATTCTGCTTATGCAGTTCTCCAAAGAATTTGCCATCAGTGGTTCGATAAGCCCTGTCATTGCGACATGGATTCCTAATTTCCTGTTTTTAATTGTAGGGCTGGTTTTATACAGAATTGCTCCCAAATAAATACATCTTTTTTTACCAATGAGGGGTCTCGGCCTGCCAGACGAAACATCCCGGAAATTGGTTTTGTATTTCTGCCGGCTCCCTGAATAGGCCGAAAACCGCAGAACCGCTTCCCGTCATGGCAGCATACATTGCCCCCAGCTCGTAGAGCCGTTTTTTGATGTTTTCTATGAAAGGATATTGAGGGAAAATAGTTTTCTCAAAATCATTAAAAAGCGTGTCTTTCCATTTTGTGATAGGTTCCAGGATGGCTTCCTGAATCGGGATGACGGGCTTTACGGGCTGAATCATCCTGAACGCATCGGCGGTACTGATGTTGATCTCCGGCTTAATAATTACCGGATATATCCGTTGATCCGGAAATGCCGCAGGCTTGAGAATTTCTCCTCTGCCAAATCCCAGTGAGGGCCTGTTTTCAATGAAAAAAGCACAATCACTGCCCAGGGTAGCGGCCAGGGAGAGTAAATCTGTCTTCTGAAGATTCAGCATAAATAATTCATCGAGTATCTGTAACATGAATGCGGCATCGGAAGAC
>JAQVSH010000235.1 GCA_028700615.1 Bacteroidales bacterium | reverse complement strand
TGCAGCAGCTTCGGGCATGGAGGCAAGTTGTGTCCACTGGCTGCCATCACATTTCCAGAGATCATTAAGTCTGTCCTTTCCGTCATACCCTGTACAGATATAGGCCGTGTTGCCAATGGTAAAAGACGCGGCATCACTTCTTGCAACACCTTCAAAATCAGATCTTTTGACCCAGTTCCCAATCAAATCTTCTTCATCATCATTTGAACAGCCTGCAAAACCAGCGCTAAGTACCAACAGGGATAAAGCAAAAAGTTTATTTCTCATAATGATCATATTAGAGTTCAGTTTTATTGAGCCCGAAACTAACGATCTCTGCGTATATCCTAAAAACTAATCTTCAAAATGTCACTAATAATCGTCAAAACAATTAAAATAATCTTTGAAATAATCATTAGTCAATATTGATACATTTGAAGCAAATAATCCCTCATATGCCGATCCTTCAAGGTCTTTAACCTATTCTTTTTTGCCGATCGGGGATGGAATCTTTATTTTAGGCCAAAAATAGGATGGAATGAGAAACAATTACCTGAAAGTTATATGGTGTTTATTGCTTTTTTATTGTGTCTCCTGTGATGATAAAGACTCTTCATTGGGTTTGGACTGGATCGATGAAAGTACACGCACTATCCTGATTGACACTTGTTCAGTGAGGTTAAGCACCGTACTGCTGTATGATTCTATTAATACCTCCAACGATACGGTCATTTATGCAGGAAACTTCCATGATCAAAATTTAGGAACTACCCGGGCCAAAAGTTTTTTGACTTTTGATCCTACGCTTGATTTTATAAACGATCTGGGGATTGACATTCGTGTGAAGTATTGTTTTGATTCACTGACTCTCCGGTTGAAAAGGAACGGTCTTTATTATGGGGATACGGTGAGTAACCAAACTATAAAAGTCCATCGTCTCAAAGAAAAAGTGGAACTAAATGAAGGTTATCTTTATAATACTTCTTCTTTTGAGTATGATGAAGTTCCCCTTGGTTCCAAAACTTTTCGTCCAAAGCCTGTCTCGGGAGAAAAAATTGAAATCAGACTTTCTGATGAGCTGGGAAAAGAATTTCTGGATAAGCTGCATAACCAGGACGAAGATATGGAAAATATTTCTGATTTTTATGACTATTTCAATGGCTTAGTGGTTGTTCCTGATAATAATTCTTCTTTGATAATGGGTTTTGAGGCGGTAGATACAACCTGTGTGATCAGACTTTATTATCATACGGTTAAAGCATTGCCTGAATCCCATTACGCAGAGTTTCCCCTCGAAAATGCATTGCATTTTAATCAGGTTTTGTTTGACAGAAGCGGAACGCCCCTGGAAAAACTAAATAAGAAAAGTGCAGAGATTGAGTCTTCGGAAACAGGCAATATGGCTTTTGTTCAGGGACTTTCCGGTATCTTTACAAGAATAGAATTTCCTTATCTCAACAGAATTCAGGAGTTGGGCGATCATGGAAATGTGATATCCGCAAAATTGATCATTTATCCTGTTCAGGGCTCCTATGGGAGGGGGACTCCTATTCCGTCAAGTCTTGAAATGTATACCTCTGACGAGAAAGATGCTACTACCGGGACGATTACAGATTCTAATGAATCAAAACAAACCGGGAATCTGTTTCTTGACGACCTTTTTCCGTACAATACTTCTTATACTTTTGATATTACCAGCTTTGTGGACGATCAGGTAGGTAAATTTGGCGTTTATAAACAGAATCTTCAGCTTGCTCTTCCTGAAATCCGGTCCACCCTCGGAGCATTAACTCTTGGAGATAAGCATCATGTGTCCAACAGGATTGCCCTTAAAATCACATACAGCATTTACAATGAACGGTAAACAGATTGTTCTGATCGCAGTATCCATAAGCTGTTCTTTCTCTGCGGGGGCACAGAACGTTACGGCGTCTCCTTACTCCATGTTTGGGCTTGGTGAGGTAGAAATGGGTGATTACGGAACCAATGCGGGAATGGGAGGAATCGGTATTGGACACATACGGCGCAATTCTATTAACACGGCCAATCCCGCTTCATTGACTGCTCTTGACCCGCAGACCTTTGTACTTGAGGGTGCTGCTACGGGCAGATACAACATATACAGGTCGGGGAATAAAGAAAGTTCGGTAATGAGCGGAAATCTGCAGCGAATTGCATTGGGAACCCGGTTTAGTCCCAAATGGGTGTTTGGTGCAGGAATGGTTCCTTTTACAAGGGTTGGTTATTCTATGACCGGGAATGATTACGTTGAGGGAGGTAACTCTCTTGTAAATACCTCATTTAAAGGTAGTGGTGGTTTAACCAGAATATATATTTCCAATGCTTACCAATTGACGCCCCGAATTTCCATCGGATTAAACACTTCTTTGATCTACGGTTCTTTGAATCAAACAGAAAAAGAATCTGTCTGGACGATTGAAAAAACCTCTAACACCAATAAAATATATTTTGACGGAGGTATTCAATACAGTGATACGCTGTCAAAAAAAATAACTTACACAGTGGGGCTTACGGGAGGATATCAGACTGGCCTTACAATGCACAATAGTTTGTATGCTTATGATTCTGACGGGTATGTTGTGGCTGATAAAAATCTGATTGCTACAGAATGCTATATTCCTGAATTTTACGGAATTGGTTTTTCTCTGAGGCATAAAAACGGGCTTACCGCCGGAGTAGATTACCGGTTTCAGAAATGGTCCCGTCTCAAAACAGGAACTTCGACCCTTTCTTTCAGGGATTTAAATAGAGTTTCAGCAGGTATAAGTTATATTCCCAATGGGATCAATCCATCCAATTATTTTGAAGCAGTTGAATATCAGGCGGGGTTTTCTGTCAGTAACTCCTATATTGATCTCAACGGGAATAAATCGATGAATTATTCCGTTACAGCAGGAGGCAGATTCCCGCTGACCGGAGGTTCTTCCATAAATGTCGGATTAGAATACGGGAAAACAGGTATGTCAAAACAAGGTTCTATTCAGAATGAATACCTGAGGTTAACCGTTGGATTTTCTTTTGAAGACATCTGGTTTGTCCGTCCTAAATTTGATTAATCGTTGATTCTGTTAAAGAATGCAGCGCTGTACGATTCACTGATCGGAATCGTTTCTTTACCGATTTTTATCCTTCTGCGTTCTATACTGTCTATTTTTTCAATGGAAACAATGAAAGACCGGTGAACCCTTACAAACTCCATCATCGGGAGTCTTCCTTCGATCGTCCCCAGATTTTGCAGCGAAAGTACAATTTTGTCTCCCGGAAGATGAAGCTTAATGTAATCCCCAAATCCTTCCACATATAGGATATCTTCAAATTTGATTCTTACAAGACGGTTTTCTGTTTTAACGAACAGATGATTCAATTCTTTAAGCACTAGTGGCTTTTTGGGGTTTAAGGTCTGCTTTTGGTTCTTAAACGTAAAATCTTCAAAGGCTTTATTGACCCCTTTTAGAAAACGCTCAAAAGACAGGGGTTTAAGAATATAATCGATGGCATCCAGATTAAATCCGTCGATTGCATATTGCTCATGGGCAGTTATAAAAATGACCATAGGTCTGTTTTTTAAACTTGAAATCAACTGAACCCCGGTAATGTTTTCCATCTCAATCTCGGTGAATATCAGATCAGTCCGGTTATGAGCAAGATAATCCATGGCTTCGAACGGATTATTGAAAGAACCGTCCAATTGAAGAAATGGAATTTTGACGATATAATTTTTGACCAATTCCAGAAAAGAATTGTCATTATCAATGATAATACAGCGCATACTTTTATTGATTACTAATCGGTTATATCTGAAAAATAAGATACGAAATCTATTCAAAAGAGTACATAAATTGTGTTAAAAATAAATAAGAATCCTTTTTTTTTACCATTTTTTCTCACAAAACAAAAGGAGAGGGTCCTG
>JAQVSH010000234.1 GCA_028700615.1 Bacteroidales bacterium | reverse complement strand
AACTCAACTTCAGGCAATAATTCTTTAAAAACGGCCGGTTTAATTACTGCCCCCGATATGATATGGGCGCCAATTGAACTTCCTTTTTCGATAAGTAATATTCTTCGACTCTCACCTTTTTGCTTCAATGTATCGGCTAAATGAATTGCCGTGGCCAAACCAGATGGTCCACCTCCGATTATTAACACATCTGTTGAAACGGTATCATTAGTACCCATTTTATACCCTCCTTCGTTAAATTTTGGCAATTTCTAAAAATGAAACATCTCTATAATATAAGAGCGCAAATTTAGTTTTGCATAATGGAATTGCAAACTTTTAACGGGCATAAAGTAAAACCACATAATTAAGAAGTTACAATCCTTTCTTCGGATTAATAATTAACCAGTTCACATATATTCTTTGTTTTTAACATTCCGTTTTTATACATTCGAAACCAATAGAAAAATTCAGGATTTTTAATTATGCTGCCATGCACACCACACAAATCTACCATACTATGAACCGATTACTAATGATCCTTCCGCTTTTTGCTTTGATGATGATGGAAGGCTGCAAACAAGATCCGGATGCTGTCCGTTTTGAATTTAAAAAAACACGGGAATACTCAATGTCTGAGATGAATTATGAGAAAGAAAAATTTTCTGTTTCATCTCCTTATATGATGGCGTATGCAGACTCTGCAATTATCATTTACAGTGAGAAAAGCACCTATGCTTTGACCCTGTTTGATCTAAAGGATAACAGCATTTTTGAATTTGGGAAAATAGGAAAAGGTCCGGAAGAATTGTCAATGCCGTCTCTTCTTTCAAAAAATCCTACAGACAATCAATGCTTTGATGTTTTTGATTTTGCAAAAAAGAAGATTTTTACTTACAATGTTGATTCGTGCAGAGCAAAGAAGGCTGAATCCAAACCGTTGAAAAGCGCCGGAATTATTCTGTCTTCCCTGAAAAGTCTTGCTTTAACGGATTCTACCGTTTTAAATATCGGATTGTTTGATGACCAATATGCTTTTCTGATTTCTGACAGCCGGAAAGACACCCTTTCACAATTTGAAAATTACAATTTTAATCCGGAAGATCATAATCCGGCAATGAGTAAAGCATTAGCTTATCAGGGGAGGTATGCGGTTCAGGGTAAAAAATTTGTTCAGGCATGCAACGATGCCCCTATCATTCGCATCTTCTCTTCTGAAGATAGCCGGAATTTTACCATTGAAAAAAGCACTGTGCTCGGTTATGTTGATTATAAATGTCTGTCAGACGGAAATGTGGCAATAAGTTCATATAATAAAACCGGTTATTGTGATGTTTCTACTTCATCTGATAAAATATACCTGTTATACTCCGGGAAAAAATCGGCAGATTATACCAAATCGCCTTACGATATTGAAAAATGCTCTGAAATTCATGTACTGGACTGGGAAGGAAATTTTTTGGAGAAAATGGTTCTTGATACAGAGGTGGTCAATATCTCTTTTTCAGAGACCGATCAAAAAATCTATGCCATTACAAACAATCCGGATCCCCAAATTATCTATTTTTATGCCGGGGAAAAATAACTCAAATAAAACCAGACATCTATTTAACTCTATTAGTTATTAAAAATTGAAACAATGAAAAAGCTATTTGCAACACTTTTCGGAGTATTTTTTTTAAGTGCAATTATGATAGGTTGCAGCAAAGACGGGGATGATGATGGAGGTATAGTAACTCCCGGGGGAACCGGCAATGAAAACACGGATGTGACCTTCAACCTAAAATCGGGAATGCTGGAAAATTTTGGGCTTTACGGAACCAGCGGCCGTTATGAGCTTGATTTAACTTTGGTTACTGAGAGTCTCGTACTGCCGGAAGATGAAACCGGGAGTGTAACCGGTCAGGGAAGGGCAATTTATTTTTATATGATCTCATCCAATAAGAATTATCTGGATAATGGGACCTATACACTCAGCACGACTGCAAATTATCCTCTTAACACTTTCTTTCTGGGAGAATACACATTGGACCTAAATTCCAATAGTTCGGATGTAACCAATTGGATAGAAATTACTTCGGGTACGGTTACCGTCCTTAGAAACGGAAACACATACAATATAAGTATCAATTGCAAAAATGCTAAAGGGAAGACAGTGACAGGCACTTATATAGGCACATTAATATATTTCGACTGGGATATCGTTGCAACGATTCATCAAAAGATACTCAAAGCCAATCATCATGAATTGCTTTTAAACCGGGCAAATATATGGCAATACCCGATCCTGTAATGCTTCCGGGAGCTAATAAGCACTGAACGCAAAAAAATAAGGCAGATCTGAATCGTCTGCCTTATTTTTTTTGCGGTTATACACTCTTTTGGAGCGGTGCACCCGTTGATAACAAACCGGATGCCCGTGCTGTCGAATTTCCTCCTCACGGCTGGCCTTACGGTTTGCCTTGAGGTAATTCTCCCGTGTGCTTCGTTTTTTCATGATTCCATTTTTTAAAACGGTTTGACCGGGGATAAAGATCGATTAATCTAAAAACAATTTTTACCTTCACACTATAAATCAGCAAATACTAACCATAAATCGTTTGTATATGAATCCGTTTAAATCTCTGTTTCTGGCAGCCTTGCTGCTCATCATTCCATTGAGTGTTTTTTCCCAAGCCGTTACACTGAGCCTTAATGAGGAATCCGGTGTGTATAAAAAAGGAGAAAAGATTGTTGTAAAAGCTTCTTCAGAAGGATTGACAGATTCTCTTAAAATTAAAGTGATAAAAAATCATAAGGAGGTTATTTTAGAAAAAGCTTTTGCCCCTAACCAGGAAGATATCGTGTTTGAAAACACCTGTAAAGAGCCCTGTTCGGTCATCATTGAAGCCAGAATTGGGAATCAAAGGAGAACCCTGGAAAGTATCGGATGTGTAGTGGCACCCGAAAAATTCAGGCCGGGTTTTGAACGCCCTAAAGATCTTGATCAATACTGGGCCGACCAGAAATCACAACTGGCCGCTGTACCCATAAATCCAAAGACAAAAGCGCTGGAAGTGCCTGAGGCCGATGCGGGTTATGTTTGTTTTGATGTAGAGCTGGATTGTCTGGGCCCGAAGCCAGCCCGCGGTTATTTTGCAAAACCGGCAAAAGCAGCTGAAAAGTCCCTTCCTATTATCATTTTAGTCCGTGCAGCAGGCGTTAGCGGAAACTGGTGCCAGTGCAATGTAAACGAAGTAGTTGCAAACGCAAAATTGGGCAACGGAGCTCTGAGCTTTGATTTAAACGCTCATGGAATGTTAAATGGACAACCCATTGAATATTACCGGGATCTGGAACGGGGTGAGCTGAAAAATTACTCAAATATCGGCATTCAGAATCGCGAGGAATTCTATTTCCGCGGAATGTACCTTCGTTTGCTGCGCACCATTGAATATCTCACCCAACAACCGGAATGGGACGGAAAACGGATTCTGGTCATCGGGGAAAGCCAGGGAGGGGGGCAGGCCGCTGCCGCTGCAGGACTGGATCCCCGCGTTTCTGCCGTTGTGCTTCATGTACCCGCTATGCTTGACTGGGGCGGTGCTTTGATCGGACGTCGGGGCGGATGGCCTCAACCTGTTGAAAATAATGCAACGGCTACGGAAGCCATTGAGAACGTATTGCCATATTTTGATGGAGCCTTATTGCTCAAAAATTCCAAAGCCACCATTTTTGCCGAAATTGGCCTGATTGACACCACATGTCCTTCTACAGGAGTATATGCAGCCATCAACCAATCGAAAGGCAAGAAAATTATCAATCCTGTCACTTACCGCCAACACTCCTGGCCGACCGGAAAATACCGCACACCATGGGAACAGACCTTCCTGAAAGAAAGACTGGCATTTATTGATAACTATCTGAAATAAGCAGATCACTATGAGGCTGTCCCAAA
>JAQVSH010000233.1 GCA_028700615.1 Bacteroidales bacterium | reverse complement strand
TTACCCTGAAGACGGAAGAAATTGTGTTTCTGCTCTTCGGTAATTCCGGCGAAAAGTTCGCTGCTTCTCTGGGAAGCAATATCATCACCATATGGATGCCGGTGCATACGACCCCATCGGCTGAATCTGAATAAGGGGTTGCTTTCTTCTAGAATGAGGAAGTACGCAGTCGACTGTATCATCTTGTAATTGTCTGGGAAACAAGCCCGCAGGTCGTCGTTAACACCGATTTTCTCTCCAATCTTGTCCAGCAGATAGGTCGCACCGTAAAACTGTCGACTCACTGATAGTGACGGGATCCTGCCACGCTTTACCTTGATCAGCTCCTGGCTTACGGAAGCTTCTTTTCGGCACCTGCCGTCCGTAAGCTTTATTTCGCTGCTCTCTTCATCCACGCGACCGATTAGTCTTCGAGTCGATCTCGACTGTTTCTTTTCCTTATCCCACCAGGATTTAGACTCATAGGCATATGTTATGCCCGACCGTTTGTCTAACTGTTTTATTATACTCATTCCTCATCTCGTTATGTGTACAAATATAACACATAACGATGTTAAATCCAAATAAATTGAGGTATATTTGTCGGTAATACAGCATTTTATGAGATGATTTCCAAACTCTCCTTGTTAGGTGTTTCGGGAATGCAGGATACAGGTATAACGGAGAGTACGCTATGGTAAATGTTGTCAGCACAAAGTTAAATGTGTCATAAAGTCACTAAGTCCAGATCTGTCGACAAACCGAGAAGAACTCATCATGCGAAACTAATCTCTGGGAGTGAATTTATAGAATGTCTGTTGCCTATTAGCGTTTAAAATACTTCGATAACTATTTTTTGCTGTTAAGAACAAAATTAGAAAAAAAATAGTCTCGCCTGGGTTCATAGATGGTTCCTTTATTACGAAACACAATTCTTTGTATTCATATCACAAAATTAGTATACTAAACAATTTTTAATATTTAAACACTTAAAATATATGCGAAGAATTTTCTCAGAACTCTACTGAAACAATTTTGCATAATTTCTTTCCACATTTCCTAACCTTGAACACTATACAGTTAATCCATAAGATCAGGTATTACCGTTAAAGAAGGCCAGTTTCTTATTCAAACTGATCTGGATCATTTTACTAGTGATTACTTCAACTATTCTTATTGTCTTTTTTGATCTGATAAATAATTTTTTTAATCATTGGAGTACTCAGTACCCACCCCATACCAACAATTAGTCCTAAAAAGGTGTAAATAATCAACATTTTTGCACGAGATGGTTCTGATTTTTCTACAGGGACAATGACTGGTTCTATAACAGTCAGAATGGGGGTAGTTTCTGTAACGGCTATTTTAGCTTGTTCTTTTTGTTTTGCCACCTCTGTATAGACACCCAGTAAGAGGGTATATTCAGATTGGATTTTTTCTTCCCTGGTGCGTGCTACGGCCGAAGTCAGGTTCACGTTTGCGTCACGGAATCTGGCCAGCTCTTCCTGTTTGGCCTCAAAATTAGCCCGTGCTTCCTGGTAACTATTTTCTACGAATTCCAGGTTAGCACGGACTTTTTGTAGTTTAAATTCGGTCAGGTATTTCTGGAGCAACTGTTGTCCTTTCAATGTAATCTGGGCAGCCAGGTGAGGATCCCGCAAGGTGGTGGATAATTGCACATACCCTTCTTTCTGATTTAAGTTGAGCGAAAAAGCTTCATACAATCCTTTTGCTACTTTTTGTTCTGCATACGTTAACCTTGGAATGTTGTCCTGAACGGTTCCTGAAGCAGCATCTTCTTCTTCCGGCTCTCCCCTGATGGCACCAATGATAACCCCGGGCAACCCGATGGTATATTTTTTGATGGCTCCCAACAGGTTGAATTTACGGTATTTTTTGTCGGTTGCGTAGTTATAATACGTGACGGGTTCCGCAATGCCTTCAAACGTGTACCTGGCATGGAGCAATTCCTTCTGGAATTCCACATTTTTGATGATGTTGGGATACACGTTGGGAGAAAGCACCTCGCCCGCACTGATGTCTCCCAGGCTGATCCCGGCCATGGCGGCCAGGCCGCCCAAACTCCCGCCGGTCCTGCGTTCCCCGGTCTGGGGTACTAACGTACAACTGGCTGTGTATTGGTTGGGAGTAAGCAATGCCACAAACAATCCCAGGGCCATAAAGGCCCCGGTAATGATCAGAATCAATTTGCGTTTGGCCCATAGTTTCTGCAGTATCTCTACCAAATCTATGCTGTCTTCTTCCACAGGTTGCGGGTTCTGTATTTTTTCTTCCATGCCGGTCTTAATTACTGGGATTGATTCGGGTAACATTTATCAAGGTAGCAACGGTCAGAGAGATTACAGACAATACAGATGTAGTCACGCCAATCACATCTCCCCAGGAAGCTCCCTGCCGTTCCGGTTTTACCGGCACAATGATCTCGCACCCCGGTTCAATTTTGGAACTGCGCCCTTTGGAGACAGTATTGTTCATATACACTACATAGACCTTGCTGCGCCGGGCACGGTCTGCAAATCCGCCGGCATTGTCAATGTAATCGTTCATGCTCATGTCTTCGCGGTAAGTAATGGCATTGGGGTACATTACCCCGCCCGATATCTTTACCACGTTGTTCATGATGGGCACGTGTAATACGTCCCCTTCCCTCAGTACAATGTCTCCGTTGCGTCCGGGTTTTGCCAGTATCTTTTCCAGGTCAATGCCCACGTAATAAGAAGATCGTACCAGGTCCACGCTGTCAATGGCTATGGAATCTTTGTCACTTTGCATACTCAGCCGCAGGGCCGCCTGGCTCATGTTTCGTTCCCGTTCATCCATCTGCCGTAAGAGCGTAGCCCCTTTTATATAGGCACTCGAGGTAAGGCCCCCGGCCCTTTTGAGAAACGAGGAAAGCCGTTCGTTCTGTTCTTTTTTGGAATAATTGCCCGGGAAAACCACTTCTCCCTGCAGAGACACTCTTTTTTGTTCCTCGTACCCGGGAGAGCGCCGTACAGCTACAATGTCGTAAGGTTCCAGCACAAAATCTTTTTCACCGCCAATGATCAGCCCGTTTTCTATTGAAAAGGTAAAAATATGACTCAATTCCGGGGTTTCTTCCATGGCCAGGGGATCCCGGCTGCGACGGGCCACGTCCACTTTCATGAGCGAGGCGGATTCCCGCAGCCCGCCCCCGGTAATGATCAAATCTTCTATACTCATGTTCTGAGCATAAGGAAACTCTCCCGGGTTCATGACTTCCCCTTCCAGGGTCACGGTGTAATCCTGCCGCAGGGCGTCTTCCGACATCACGTACAGGCGGTCGTTCCGTTTTAGGACTATGTCCGGGATTTCCCTGGCCAGCAACCGCCTCAGATCAATGGATTCCACGGTGCGGGACAGATCGGGATTTTCCCGGTTCAGTATGGCCCGGCCCAGAAAAGCGTCTTCCGTTGGCCCCTCGGCAATGTTTATAAGGTCTTTCAGGGTTTGCATACGTGCATCCAAGGCGTAATTGCCCGGGCGAAAGACAGCTCCGGAAACTTCCACCCGGTTTTCATACCGGTCCAGGATGCTGCCTACACTTACCGAATCCCCGTCCTGCATCTGAAAGCTTTCGTATTGGGTCATTTCCACCGTATACACTTTACGCTCGGTAGTACCCAGGCGCGTCAACTGCACGTTCTTTTTGTAGGCGTCGCTTGTAAACCCGCCGGCGTATTCTATAAGCCGGGACATGGGTTCGTTTTCCAGCATTTCATAGATCATGGGGCGTTTTACCTGCCCGGTGATCTGCACCCGTTTGGTGTAGGGTTCCACTTTAACGATGTCGTTTTCCTTCAATATGATATCCCCGCTGCTGTCGCCGCTCAACAGGTAATCGTACACATCCACTTGTTTTTCCAGCTGGCCCTTGCGGAATACCTTCACGTTGCGCAAACTTCCTATGT
>JAQVSH010000232.1 GCA_028700615.1 Bacteroidales bacterium | reverse complement strand
CGATGAAAAACGGCTGGATCCGCAGCTGACCCGGGAACAACGCGAACTGCTGGAGCTATCGGCACTGGCGTTGCGCGATGCCGAACGCCTGGCCATTGCCCGCGTGCAGAAAAAGGTGTATAAAGATATGGAACAGCTGACCGCCGCACTGAACAGCCTTTCACGGCGCATCCGCACCCGTGTCACCCGCATGAACAAAGTTCCCAAAGCCCTGGACGCCATTGAAACCGTCATCAAAGAAGTGGTGAAGGTGCTGGTGGCGGTGGGGAAGTGGTAAGAAAAAAATATTAAATAGAGTATGAAAGCTGTTTTTATGGGATTAGGCTATATAGGCCTTCCTTCTGCTGCAATTGCTGCCAGCAAAGGTGTCGAAGTCATTGGAGTTGATGTTAATCAAGAGGTTGTAGATACTATTAATGCTGGTAAAATTCATATAGTTGAGCCTGAATTGGATAAAGTAGTTAAGGAGGTAGTTGAAAATGGACGATTAAAGGCCAAAACTACTCCTGAACCAGCAGATGTATTTCTTATTGTTGTCCCAACTCCTTTTAGGCAGAACCATCGTCCCGATATTTCTTATGTTGAATCTGCAACAAGAGCAGTAATTCCTTATTTAAAGGCCGGAGATCTGTATATTATTGAGTCTACTTCACCTGTAGGAACGACAGAAAAAATGTGCGAGCTTATTTGGAAAGAACGGCCTGAACTTAAAGAAAAAATATTTATAGCCTATTGTCCTGAACGAGTCCTTCCTGGAAATATTATATATGAATTAGAACATAATGACCGGGTTATTGGAGGTATTAATATTGAATCTACAGAAAAAGCCAAATCTTTTTATAGGTTTTTTGTGAAAGGAACTTTGCATGCGACAAATTCCCGTACTGCCGAAATGTGTAAGTTAACTGAGAACTCATCACGTGATGTGCAGATTGCTTTTGCTAATGAGCTTTCTATGATATGCAGTAAAGCTGGGATTAATGTATGGGAACTAATAGAATTGGCGAATAAACATCCCAGAGTGAATATTTTACAGCCAGGCTGCGGTGTCGGAGGTCATTGTATTGCAGTTGATCCCTGGTTTATTGTTTCTGATTTTACAGAACAAGCTCAAATCATAAGACGTGCAAGAGAAACAAATGACTATAAGGCTGACTGGTGTGCGAACCAGGTACTTGATGCTGCTCAAAGTTTTGAGAACAGAACTGATCGTGTCCCGGTAATAGCCTGCATGGGGCTGGCATTTAAACCTGATATTGATGATTTGAGGGAATCTCCTGCTAAATATATAACATCGCGTATTATTGCTGAGTCAAACGCGGAAGTGTTGGTGGTCGAGCCTAACGTGACATCACATAAGAGTTTTGCTTTAATGTCTCATAAACAGGCATATATAAAGGCGGATATAGTGGTGTGGCTTGTACGTCATAAACCTTTTCTTTCAATTCCGGTGGATTCAAAAAAGATAGAACTTGATTTTTGCGGTGTAAGACGATAAACAAAAGGTTATGAAAAGAGTGTTGTTAGTCTTTGGAACCAGACCGGAAGCTATAAAGATGGCTCCATTGGTGAAAGAATTTCAGAAAAATCCAGATAAGTTTGAAACCATTATTTGCGTGACCGGACAGCACCGGGAGATGCTAGATCAAGTTTTGCGACTGTTTGAGATTGTACCCGATTACGACCTTAATATTATGAAACAGGGTCAGGACCTATACGATGTCACATCACGCGTACTTATTGGTATGCGCGATGTCCTTAAAGCAGTGCAGCCCAATGTGGTGTTTGTCCACGGCGACACCACTACTTCTATGGCCGCTGCTCTGTCGGCTTTCTATCAGCAGATCCCTGTAGCTCATATTGAAGCCGGACTCAGAACCCACAATATATATAGTCCATGGCCCGAAGAAATGAACCGACAGATTACCAGTCGTATTGCCACTTATAACCTGGCACCCACTCCCCTCAGCAAGGAAAACCTGCTAAACGAGGGAGTAAAAGAAGAAAGTATTGCAGTTACAGGTAATACGGTGATTGATGCTCTCTACATGGTGGTGGATAAGATCAAGCAGGATGCTTCTTTGTCCGTTCAACTGGAGGAATACTTGAAATCAGCAGGATATAACGTAACCCGGTTACAAAATGGAAAGAAACTTGTTTTGATTACCGGTCATCGGCGTGAAAACTTTGGCGTCGGTTTTATTAATATTTGTAAAGCTATCAAAACCCTTACTGAGAAATATCCAGAGATTGATTTTGTCTATCCCATGCACTTGAATCCGAATGTTCGCAAACCTATTCGGGAAATATTTGGAGAAGATGCCGTGAAAGGGAATAACGATAATGAGAGTAATATTTTCTTTATAGAACCCCTGGAATATCTTCCTTTTGTTTTTTTAATGGAACAGAGCACGCTGGTGCTAACAGACAGCGGAGGCATTCAGGAAGAAGCACCTGGTTTAGGCAAACCGGTTTTAGTAATGCGTAATACAACAGAGCGTCCCGAAGCAGTTGATGCCGGCACGGTAAAGCTGGTTGGTACCGACTACGGTTTGATTATAAAAGAGGTTTCTCTTCTTCTGGATGATGCAGCTTATTATAACTCAATGGCACAAGCCAATAATCCCTATGGAGACGGGATGGCATGCAGCCGAATCATTGATTTTTTATAATAATTGTTAATCAGGTATATGACAATTATAAATATACTCATTAGTGTCCACTAAAAATATGGACTATAAAAAAGTTTTAAAATTTAAACAATAACGGTTCACAAGAACCATTAAGTTCATTGAGATTATTGAATTTTGTTTTATCAAAAAGGTCTTGTAAAGGTTCGGTATCGGTTAGTGACATATTGAGGATCTGCAGTATTTCATACGTTGAAAACTCAAGTTTCATATCATGTTGCATAATTGCTACCAGACAATAGGCTATGATGGCTGAGTATATTTGAATGCGTACGGCGTTTTCGGTTGTTCCCCAGAATTTTTTGATTTTGAGGTGTTGTTTCAACCATTTGAAAAACAGCTCTATACACCACCTATTTTTATATAAATCAGCAACTTGAAGAGATGTTAAATGAGTCGCGTTGGTAAGAAATATGAACTCACGGTTTTGATCTTGGTCCCAGTAAACGACCTTCCTGATTTTTTCTGGAAATAATTTTTGACTTGTATACCCGCTAAAATACCCTATGCAATCGGATTTGACATTCTTTAACAGTCTTCTTTTCCATTTGGCATTCCTTATTCTCACATTTGACTTTGCTCTGATAATGAAAAATGATTTGGTCTTATGGATTGTATGTAACCGCTCAAAGTCATTGTATCCTCTGTCAAAAATGTAATACGAGCCTGGTTCATACGGTATTTCATCCATAGCGTTTATGTCATGTACCGACGCAGTAGTGATATGTATAAAAGTAGGAATTTGAGTCTCTATATCGTAAAGGGTATGTACTTTTATACCCCCTTTTGTCTTACGAAATTTGGCCCACCAGAAGACGCTTAAGCACAAGTCGATTGTGGTGGAATCAAAAGCATATACATTGCCATCAAGTTTGAAGATGTCGGTTATACGCTTGCTTCTGGCTTCTGCAATCATGTAGTAAGCAAACTCTTCAAATATTTTATAATCTCTTGACTCATTAGCTTTTGATAGATTACTTTTTGTTATTCGTTTCCCAAAACCAAGATGATATGCTTTTTTCCAATGTACCCCAACAGAGGTGGTCAGATCTCTCAAGCTAACCCGATTGGAAAGCTGACCAAACATCATCACAAGCAACTGGTTCCAACAGGTGAAAGATTTAACGTAGCGGTCTCCTTTATATTTGGAAACTATGTAGTTGAACTTGTTGCGATTTAGAAGTGAGGTCAGTTGCGAGAAAACGTATTTCTTTTCATACATATGCCAATAGTTTGTTTGGCAAATGTAAAATCGAAG
>JAQVSH010000231.1 GCA_028700615.1 Bacteroidales bacterium | reverse complement strand
CGGGATCGATATATAATGTTTCGGGCGTTTGATCGGGCAGCGGCTGGTCGCTGAATTCCAATTGGGTATCCAAAGGAAGGCCCAGATATTGGCAGAAGGCCATGGATGCCAGAAGAATCCCGTTTTCCAGTTTTAATTTGTTTACTCTGAGATCACTTTGCTTAAGACTGACCTTCATGACATCATTTCTGTTGATAAGGCCCGCCTGCCAGGCATCATTGGCTTGCTTGTAAAAAGAATTCAATAATTGCTCCATTTCCATCAGAGTCTTCATCTTTTCTTTCAGAGAGATGATCTGCCAATATTGTTCTTCGGTTTTCAGTATCACCTCATTTTCAGATAACGCCATTTTCCCCCGGGTTACCTCAATTCCCAGGCGTGAAAGCTGATTACCCGTTCTGATCCTGCCTCCTGCATACAGGGGCTGTGTAGCTGTGACAACTCCCAGTATGCCTTTATCCAAAAGAGAGAATGACATCCCCGGGAAATAAGCAAACTGGGTAGCCGTTAACAGGTGTGCCGGATTACCGTCATATACCGGAAGATTCCCTCCGGGAATCTTCATGTCAATCAGGGGATCCTTCATCGCAAAAGTCAGTGTGGTCATTTCTACTTTTGGAAAATAACGCGTAAAAGCGTTCTTACTCACTTCTTTGGATGCTTCAATCTCTAGTCTGGCATTTTTGATCTGAGCATTATTCTTGAGGGCAAGTTCTTTACAGTCTTCCAGGGAATAAGGGCTCTGGGCGTTTATCAACGGAGTTACCCCAATCAATAGAGCGATCAGTGGGATCACTTTGGCTATGGAGGTCCCATCCACCGGGATAATCGCCGGGGTTGGTTTAATCCGGTCAACCCTTCTGAAAATCACCCAGTATGCTACCGGCAATACCAATACAATAAAAATCATAGAGACCATGGTGCCGAAACATACAATGGCGCCCATAGGAGACCACAGTGAACTATTGCTTACAATCATAGAGATAACTCCCATTGAGGCAGCAGCAGAAGTCAGAAAGATTGGGCGCATACGGCGTTTCCCGGCTTCGATGGCGGCTTCCCGAACCGTATAATTTTTTCTGGTTCTTAACATTTCTGCATAATCCAGCATAATGATCCCATTTCTGACTAAAATACCCACCAGGCTGACAATGCCTAAAAGCGAGGTAAGCCCGATTTCCAGATTAAGAATAAGAATTCCTAAGGCTGCACCCAGCAGCGTCAGTACAATGGATGACATAATTAAAAGGGCAAGATTGATTTTTCTAAAGTGAAATACCAAAATAAAAAAGACAATAAACATACTGATAATCAATGCGCTAAACATTTGTGGAAGATACTCTTTGTCCATTTCTTTGGCTCCGCCAAATTGGAGAGATACTTTATGATTTTGCAGGTGCTTTTCTGAAATTTTTCTGACAGAAGGGAAAACATCATTTACATTATGATCCTTTGCCACATCTGCCATAATGGTAATAGTTCTGACGCCGTTCCGTCTCACAATTTGCCCCTGCGTCCAGTCCGGTGTGACGGTAGCAATTTGGCGAAGAGGGACTGAAACGCCCGGCACGATAGAATGAATGTATTCTTTTTCAATATCATCGAACGATACATTCTGATCCTTATCCATCTTGAGTACGACAGATAAAGGATAATCTTTTTCCCATAGCGTAGTCAGGGGGATTTCATTAAAATGTGCTGCAAGGTTGGCAGAAACCACGGTTTTATTGATACCCAGACGATTTGCCTCTCCGTCATCTATATCCACCCTGACCCCCGGTAATAGTTCCTCAAAATTAGTACGGACCCACGTGATTCCTTTGATAGATCGTATTTCTGAAGAAACAGAATCGGCGAGAAGTTTCAGTTCCCGGAGATCATTTCCGGAATAACGAACTTCAATAGGCGCGGCCACTGCCTGGTAATCAAGTTGCTTAAATCTTACATAAGCCTCCGGGAAAAACCAGGCATATTTTGAGGGATACTCGTTCAAAATTTTTTCTGTGGCCTCAGCGGAGGTGGTATTGACAATTAATTGTGCATAATTCTTAGCAGGAAAATTGGGCGCATAGGTGGTATGAAAGCGTGGTGAACTGGTCCCGACAAATGCGGTTACCGAACGAACTCTGGAGTCTTTCTGGAGAATGTGCGTCAGACTGTCCGATATTTTTGCTGTAATGTCCAAGGCATTTCCCTGAGGTAAATAGATTTCTATGGCAAACTGATCCCGTTCCGCCAGAGGCATCAATCGTTGAGGTAATTGCAGGAAAATAAAAATTCCAAGAATCACGGAGGCCAGTGCAATACTCAGGGTCCACCGTGAATGCTTAAAAGCGATTTGCAAAGCCCATTCATAAGTAGATTGAATGATATCCAGCAGACTTCTTCTTTTTTTCTTGCCAGAGAGCGTTTCTGTTTGTTTAAATCCAGTTTTAATGATGGCATATTGCATATAAGGGATTACCAACATCGCCACCAAAAGGGAAATTCCCAGCGAGATACATACAGTCCACGGAAACATCTGGACAAAATCGCCCAAAGTGCCTGTTAATGTATACAAAAAAGGGATGAAAGTGATGCTGATCGCCAGAGTAGCCGAAAGAATGGCTTTAAAAAAACCTTTGGCGCTGGAAATCGAGGCATGCCAGCGCGACATGCCATGGTCCAGTTTTTCCATATAACTGTCCACAATCACAATGGAATTGTCTACAATCATGCCCAGTACAACAATCAATGCTGCCAGAGTGACTGTATTCAGCTCTATTCCGTTTGCATACATGATACCCAGGGAGGCAAAAATGGTAATAGGGATAGATGTGGCTGCTACAGAAGCTACTTTAAAGGGCAATAAAAGCATGGTCACAAGAATGACCGTGAAAATGGCAAAGAAAAAGTCAAACATAAATCCGGAGATGGAGTTTTTCACCACCTTGGGTTGATCCGCGATCCGGTTAATACTTATGTCATCAGGATAATCTGCAAGAAAATCATTCAGTACCTGATCTACTTCTTCTCCATACTCAACAATATTGTTGCCGGGCAGCATTTCCATAGAAATCATCAGACATTTGTCTCCGTTGTTTTCGATATAACTGTCCGGATCGGGATATTCCCTGACAATTCTGGCAATATCTTTAAGCCGGATCAGATGTCCTGTAGGATCAGAATAAATAATTTGCGAGGCAATGTCTTCTTCGTTGCTGTAGGACTCGGAGATGTGAATAGGTGCAATGATTTTATCATTTTCAATCTGTCCGCTCACGGTGGTAAAGCCTTGGGTATACAAATTTGCCAGCAGAGTGGATGAGTTGATTCCATAACTGGTAAGCTTTTCCGGTTCCAGATAGATAGCGATCTGTTCGCTTTGCATTCCGTAATGTCTGAATTTAGAGACGGATTTTACTTTTCTCAGTCGGTTTTCAAGTTCTTTTAATAAAGATTCCAGTTCCCGGTAACTTTTGTTCTTAGACTCCAGGGTAATGAGCAGGGCTGAGGTGTCTCCGAAATCATTGTTAATCTGAATGGCAAGCACTCCCGATGGCAGTTGGGATTTAAAGGTATTGAGCCCGTGATTTAGTTTTGACCAGAAAGCATCTGTGTCTTTGATATCATCATTTAGTTCCACATAGACAACCATCATTCCGTCTTTTGAAACAGAATAAGTTTTATCCCTTTTGATTTCTTTGTAACCGAACAGGTATTTCTCAACCGCATCCGTTAGTTGTTCTTCCACCTCTTCCGAGGTGGCTCCGGGATATACGCCGATCACCAGTCCCTGCCGGATGGTAAAGGTGGGAAATTCCTGACGGGGCATTTTAACAATTGCATAGCCCCCGAACAATACCAGCAAAGTAGTAACTAAAAATACAATCTGCCGGTATTTCATGGCAAATTCTATAATACTGATTTTCCTCTTCATGACTATTTTGCCCTTTGAATTTTGCGGTTAG
>JAQVSH010000230.1 GCA_028700615.1 Bacteroidales bacterium | reverse complement strand
TTTTCAGTTTTTTGGTTTTACTCTGGTTATTTTTTTGTTGGACTTCCATGGTAATAATTCACCGTATATATGCACTGAAAAAATACCCGATAAACTTCGTGGAGATAAAAGTTGGCCAGCCGGTCCCCCAAAGGATACAGGTACTTGCGCGGGTTAGCTTCAATTTCCTGAAGGCTGACATGATCAACACCCACGCCGACCATACCTGTTCTTTACTTATCGGTTGAGTCTTTTCGATTTTCATCATCGGGTGGTTTGGCAGATTCCCCTGTTGGCCCTTGCCGGTGGCTCGCCTTTGTTCCGGTTCCTTCTCGTTCTCTGTCGGGTAGCTCAGTCAGTCTGTTCGCTCGACCTCCGCAGTCTTACCTTGCTTTCGTTACTCTTCCTGGTCGTTAACAAAGTCTCACCATCTTGATTATAGTTCACTGCTACAGTTGCTTAGCGCATTGTGCCTGTGCGCCCTGTATCAGCCTCTGTGCACACCTTAATCCCGGACACAACGGACAGAATACCCGCGCTCCTTGTCGCTACCGCTCCTGTATACGGGGCTGACATAGAAGTATAGGCTCCGGTCCAAGGCGCAATCTGGATCGTACTCCGTAGAACTCCACCAGTAGCCGTAGGCACTACCGGCGTAGAAGGTACCAATGTCGCCACGGGCACCACCCGGAAGGGCTGAGAAACCAGACTTGTTTCTGTATGCAGGATAATCGGTATTTCCAGGTACTCCTACAGTTTCAGAAGGACTCCATCCGGTTTCACTTGCCATGGATTTAGCAATTTTAGCTCTAACATTATCCCCCCCTATAGAGCCATCATAGTTATGGCCATTGTTAGCTAAATAGGTTTCCAGTTGTGTCCATTCTTCATCAGTGGGTAAATGCCACCCTTCTGGGCAGGCTGTCAATGCCGCCGGCCAGTTATAGAGTACTCCGTAGGTTGTATAGTTGTCCGTGGCTTTTGCAGCAGCTACGTTTGTACCGTCATAACCGTAAACGTAATAATATGGATCTGCTTCATGACCATCGTCCTCTGAGCCTGTTCCCGAACCAACAATGCTGGGCAGATACGCCAGGTTTTCAGCCATCCACACCTGATTTCCAATGGTTACTGTTTTGTACACTTTGTCATCCCGTCTATCTCTAACGGTATTGGGAGCGTCTAGTGGTGTGCAGGAATAAATGATCACCAATGCAAATAAGGAAATAATAATTTTTCTCATCTTTATTCAATTTAGCTTATTGATTAATAATATATTTTGTAAGGCTTTAGTTTTGCTTTTAATAATCATTATTAGCTAATCCCGTAAACAACGGACAGAACACCCGTAATCCTTGGCGCCGCCGTAGAAGGCATAGGAGTCGTAGGAGTGGTAGCTGCTCTTGATTACGCTGAAGTAATCGCAGCTCAGGTGCCGGTTCCAGGCGATACTAGTATCGTACTGCGTATAATACTACCAGTAGCCGACGTCACCAATGTAGAGGTGCCCAGCTCCGCTGCGGTAACCACCCGGAAGAGCTGTAAAAGTAACCACTTGCTTTGTTGACGCAGTATTTTCAGCCACTTCAATCTCTTATAGCTAACATTAACCTGCTTTGGGTATTTCAGGTATTTACAATGCCAGCAGGTTACCGGATTTAAAATGCTCGCTCGGGCAGGCCATGGCGTACCCAATTCCGGCAGAAAACTTTTTATTATTGGCTTTTTTGCCATCCTGTAAACTATTTTGATACTTTTCGACCACTAGGTTTATTTTAACAAATTTCTCGAGGCTTATTTGTTTCATGTCTTTCATATGACGGATTAACAAATGAACAACTTCTATTTGTTCACGTGCCGTTTGCAATATTTCCGCCTTCTGGTATTTTGAGTTCGCACGGTAAATCAGCGTAAGTAATTCAGTCGTTTCCTTTTTCAGGATTTCACCTCCTGTATACTCGTACTCCCTGCTAAAGTCCCTGGTGAACTGAAAAATGGACAAAAGCAAATCGTATGTCGCCTTATATACCGGAGGTTCATTATACTGCCCCAAAATTCAAAAAATCAAATAGATAAATAGTCAAATGAATTAATCCTAATCCCGGACACAACGAACAGAAAACCCGTCTTCCTTGCTGTCGTGGCTCCTGGGTACGAAGCTGGTACTGTAGGTCAGGCGCCGGAGCCAGGCGTTAAGTGTACCGTACTCCGTAGAACTCCACCAGAAGCCGTAGCGACCAACGCCGTTGAACGTGCCATCGCCGTCGCGGTAACCACCCGGAAGGGCTGAGAAACTAGACTTGTTTCTGTATTTATTATAATCGGTATTATTATAATTGCCAATTGCTCCATTATTTGTTGAAGAGTTCCATCCAGTAGCACTTGCCATGGATATAGCAATCTTATTATCTGTAGTAGTACCGTCATAATTGTAACCGTTGGCAATCAGGTATTCTTCCAATTGTGTCCACTCTGCATCACTGGGTAAATGCCACCCTTCTGGGCAGGCTGTCATCGCGGCCGGCCAGTTATACAATACGCCGTAGGTTTTATAGTTTTGTGTGGCTTTGGCTGTAGCTGTAGCTATGTCTGTACCGTCATAACCGTAAACGTAATAACAATATACTTCATATGATTCGTCGGCAGGATGACTCACCGCAGGCAAATAAGCCAGGTTTTCAGCCATCCACACCTGCTCCCCAATGGTCACTGTTTTGTATACATGTCCATCACGACTGTCAGTAAATGTATCAGGTGATTCTTGAGGTGTACAAGAAAATATCAACATTACTGCAAAAAAAAGAAGAAGAATTTTATTCATCTTAAAACCAGTTACAAATTATTATGAATTTTCAGGGGTAAAAGGATATTGGTATTTGATTGCAACTCCGAGAATGCCATTACTTGATGCAGAAATGAGCCAATCCACAACATAAAATCTTAAATATACTGGATTCCCATTTTTTCTACCTCTCACAATATAGCTATGTCCAATTTTTGCAGCAACTGGCGCTGACCAAGAGGTTGACGAAGGAATTGATTTTACTGCCCCTAATTTACATTGACCGACATCGACAATTCCACCACTGTTATAGCAGTTAAAATTATTACTCGAGAATACAAACCCGATGGCATCATCATCAATATCTAACCAACTACCTCCCTGTTTAAAATCTCTCATATTAACAGATACTGTTCCTGCCGGATCATTAGCTGCCGGTTCTCCGCTGTCATCAAGTAGAGAGCATGCAGATAAGCAAAATATTAACCCCAGCGTAATTACTTTGTGTATTAAATAAGTTTTCATACGTAAATTTTTTATTATGAGAAATATTTGATAATCTTGAACTTATCTCTATAAAAATCATTATTAGCTAATCCTGGACACAACGGACAGAGAACCCGTCCGCCTTATTGTACCAGTGCTTGTCCACGTAGCTGTTACTGTATTCCATGCAGGGGGCCAAGGCGTTACTCGAATCGACCTGCGTAGAGCTCCACCAGTTGCCGTAGCCACCAACTCCGCCGAAGGGCCCATAGCCACTGCGGAAACCACCCGGAAGGGCTGTGAAACCGGACTTATTTATGTATTCGGGATAATCGGTATTTCCAGCAGCACCTTCGTTGGATGAAATTTTCCAACCAGTATTTGCAACCAGTGATAAGGCAATTTTTGCTCTCACATCTATTCCACCAATCGTTCCATCATATCTATAGCCATTATTGGTTAAGTAGGTTTCCAATTGAGTCCACTCATCATCACTAGGTAAATGCCAGCCTTCTGGGCACGCTGCCTGTGCCGCTTTCCAGTTATAGAGTACTCCGTAGGTTGTATAGTTGTCCGTGGCTTTTGCAGCAGCTACGTTTGTACCGTCATAACCATAAACGTAATAATATGGATCTTCTTCTGAGCCTGTTTCCGGGCCAACAACACTGGGCAGATACGCCAGGTTTTCTGCCATCCATACCTG
>JAQVSH010000019.1 GCA_028700615.1 Bacteroidales bacterium | reverse complement strand
GAGTGTTTTTAGATTGTTTAATTTCTGATTTTTTGTTTGCGTCCGATAAAAAAGTACAGAACCGGTCCTATCAGGGGAAGAAATACTACCACCAGCAACCAGATCTGTTTATTTTCGTTGACAAATTCGCTTCTTAAGACGTCAATAATAGCAATTAAAAACGGAAATCCGAAAATTATCAGGACTATGAGGATGAATTCAACCAGTCCCAACATAAAAAAAGGAGGATTATAGTTTCTTTCATTTATCAAAGTATAGATGTCAGAAGCGTTTTCACCCATAAGTATTTCTTCTCCCGATAAGGCAGATTGTACTATTTCCGGAGAATTGAAAAGATGTTCAATAGGTTTGACCGGGAAAGCCATACCTTCCATGCTGATTTTTAAATTTTCAGCTCCGTTTTCAGAAGCGGTATAATAACCCTGGGGGGTCAATGCCACCCATTCAGATGAATCAAAGTTCAGAAACTGAATAATTTCCTTTCCGTTTGCTGTGCTCCATAGACGCGTAGTCCCATCCAGGCTGCCGGAATAAACAAAAAGTCCATTTGGGCTGAAACCGAGGGATGTGATGGAGTTCAGGTGTCCCGGCATTTTTTTTATTTTTTCACCGGTTTCTATGTTGTATAGATATATATTTGATCCTGATGACCATGCCAGCGTCTTGCCGTCAGGGCTTAATGCAATTTTTTCGAGGGATCTGTACTGGTAGGAATCCGGTTCTGCCGGAAGAACCACACTGAATCCGACTGGAAAATTTCTCACCTCACGGTTTTCGGAAAGGCTCCAGTATACGACCCTGAGATTGTTTTGTCTGCTGTCTTCGCGGACTAAAACGGCGGTTTCTCCATCTTCACTCAGAGTTCCCTTCCAATCCCCCTCCAATGTTTTTATCAGTTTCCCTTCCTGAATATTCCATAGATAGGTGTTTCTTATATTGGAAGAAAGAGCATACAATCCGTTATTTCCAATTTGAGAAGAGATGATTTCATCGTCCCCGGCTTTGAGCGTTCTCTCGTGATTATCTGTTAAATTGGTAACAAAGAGATCCGGACCGCAACTCCATAGAAGCGTTTTTTCATCTGTTGTCAGAGACAACGATTGAACCCAGTGAGAAGATTCTTTTTGATATTTTCCCGATTCCTGACCGGTAGATACTTCCCAGACTTTAATTCCTGATTTATAATCAAACTGGTCCCAGCCTCCGGCAAATGCTCTGGTACCTCCGGAGTTGATGTGAACATCACCAATACTTATGCCGCCGGAAATTTTACTGATTTGTTGTCCGGAATTCAGATCCCAGATAGATAAATCTCCATAATCCTGACCAATGATAAGTTTACCGCCATCAGGGCTTACAGATACTGCTGAAATGGGTCTTAACAATCCTCCTGCCGATGCGATTGCTTTGCCGGAAGGTATTTCCCAAAATTTTAACGCATTGTCATCAGAGGTTGTGACAATCCCGGTACCATCAGGACTAAAGGTTACGTCATTATACAGTGTATTTGCTTTTCCAAAACTTTTGAGTTTTTTCCCTTCAGGCAGACCCCAGAGCTCAATATTTCCCACTTCCCCAAACACTACATACTGACCGTTTGGACTGAACGCGACGGATGTAGCCGAATTTACTTCAAAAGATTTAATCTCATATCCGGTATTTATATCCCACATTTTGGGAGACTCCGAAACAGAAACAGAAATAATTGTTTTTCCGTCCGGAGAAAAGGCTGCATCTATAATTCCTTCCGTGTGCCCTCTGAATGTTTTAAGTTCTTTTCCCGATTCTGTACTCCAGATTTTTAGCGTTTTATCATCACTTCCGGAAAGAATATAGCGACCGTCAGGGCTGATGGAAACACATCTGACCCAACCCTCATGCCCATTCATCTCCATCAACGGGATTTCCTGTTCAATGCTCCACCAGAGTACCCGGTTATCGGCTCCTCCGGAGGCAAAATGCATACCGTCAGGGCTGAAAGCTACCGAGTATACAAGATTATTTTCTCCTGAAAAGGTACGGATCAGGGTTCCTGAGTTTATCTCCCAAAGTTTAATATTCATATTTGGACTTTCGATGGCAGATAAAGTATAATAACCATCAGGGCTGAAAGCCACGGAAGTCAAGGACTCTTCAGGTATTCCTATGGTTTTTAATTGAGTATATCGCCATGCATCCCAAAGAATTAGCTTTTTGTCACGACCTCCGGAGAGAATATAACTGCCATCGGGAGAATAAGCCACAGTTACAGGCGTTGCTGTGTGTCCGGTTTGTACAAATATTTGAAATTGCTGTCCGGTTTCTGAAGAAATTTCCTCTTCTGTAGTCTCTGAAAAAATGTTGGTAGTATAATCTTCCGGAGTATTTGTTTCTTCATTGTATTCTGTTTCAATTTCCTGTTCATCAACCCGTTGTGAAGCGGAGGGAGGCAATGGAGTTACCGGAGGAGTGGATGGCCTTGGGGCAGAAAGATTTCTTTCCGGAGTATAAGAAAAAACCTCCTGATTTAATGAGAATAACAGAATTCCCATTAAAAGCAGAAATAATCTGTTTTTGCAATTCAAAATTCCGGATCGCTTTTGCATACTCAGGGCCTGTTTTTTATTTGTAATTCATTCATAAATTGGCTCATCTCTGCTGTTATCGAATTTTCAGGAATTAAGGAAAAATATTTTTTTAAATCAGCCTCTGCGACAGCATACATTTCTTTGTGATTTTCAAGGATAGCAGCATAGAAGTACATTTCCGGCCACTGATGTTCCGGAATCAGTTCTGCAATCTGCCGGGCCTGTCTTAAAATACTCCAGGCTTCATCCAAATCTGATGGATAGATTGCTTTTTCAATGGTATTTCCGACTGTGCTGATCAGATTGGAAATGACAAAAGCCTGTAATGGATTATAGTCAATTTTTAAAGCTCTAAGCAGCAGATCCTGTTCGGGTTGAATGGAAGAAATTAAAAATTCCAGGTTTATCCATGAATATATATCTCCCTGTAAAAGAATATATCTTTCTGCAGGAGGAAGAGGAGCATTGTAGTATTTGAGTAGAACCTGAGCTGTTTCTTTGATCTTAAGCGCTTTTTCAATATTATAGGAGGAAATATTCTGCAGATATAGATTCAGTGTCCGAAATAATAGAGAATAATTTGCAAAGGGAATTGCCGGATTAAGCCCGTATCGGATCAACAGATCAGCATAGGCGGGTTGTGGATCGGATTCCAGCATTTTTATAAATAACCGGGAATAAAAATCCTGATTGTCATTGGCCGATTTTGCCCGATGTATAAGAAAGGCTTCCACTAATTCCGTATTTACCCCATAAAAAAAACTATGCGCGGCAAAATAGGTCAAAGGAGTCTCTTGGTCAAAATTTTTGACATTCACATCTGCACCCCGTTCCAAAAGGAGTTTTATTAATTCCGTATTCTGTTTGCCGGGAGTTGCTGTAATATAAAACAGGGGAGACTGGCTTTTGAAATCCGTTTGGTTTACATTACAGCCCCTGTCCAGTAAAAGTCTGGCCTTTTCAGTTCCATTGTCTATGGATCTATCTCCGGTGTAAAAGAGAGCACTTTTACCGCTTTCTGTTCTGTAATTAATATCAGCCCCTGCATCCAATATAATGCGCATATCTTCCACTGTACCATAATATACCGCATAATGTAAAAGAGGAATATTTCCCTTTTCATATAGGACATTTGGGTTGACCTTGATTTCATTGAGAAGCCATTTTAGCCGCACAGGATCGTGGTAATCAATAGCTTCAAAACAGTTGACTAAACCGGATACCGTATACTGCCCTTCAGAAATCAGACCTCCGTCTGCCATAATTTTTACGGTATAAGTCCCGGGATAAATAGTTCCGTATGTTTCATTTCCGTATGAAAAAAGTAAGGATTCCACAGAACTTCCCGGTTCAAAATGCAATAATTGAGTTTCATTCTTTACCAGATAACCCGCGTCATTGTACCACAGTGCATTAATAGCATGTTGTTGATTTTCATTGATTTTTAAATTTTCAAACTCCGTGTGGCAACAAATATATCTTGAGGAATCCCTGATAAAGAAGGTTTCATAAGATTTTCCTTCATAGTCCGGAGGACCATATTCAAAAAATCGGAGCTCTGAGGCAAGACGGAATTCTTTTGATGTGTTCGGAATCACCTTATCCAATAAAAGATTGGATTTCTTTAGGTCAGAAATGTTTTCAAAGGCCAAAACACCAAGTGTTTCCTTATAAAGTACATACAAGGTGTCTTTTTGAAGAAAAATCTGGTGAGGCGTAGTGTCCAAAAATTCGAGAGATCCGTTATCTCCCCAATATCCGATTCGGAATGGGGTGGAGTATATCAGACCGGTTAACGGGCTGTATACCAACTCTTCTACCTCTTGGGTCGGGAAAAGAGAGACCCTGGAAATTTCGCCGTTTTGGGCTGAAACCTGAACAATTATATTCCCAAGAGATATATACGTTAGAATTCCATCTCCGGTAACCGCTTTGATAGTTGCAGGAGTAGAGAAAATTTTCTTATACCCTTTAATCGTTTTTGACCCTGAATATGAATTTGCAATTTCTTCGCGTTTTAATAAATACACCTCATTTTGTTTTGTTTTGGAATTGAATCCCGCAAAATAAAGGCAATCTCCCGATCCTTTATACATACGGCTTCCGGGCAACGGAAGAGAAGATAATGCTTGAAAAGGAATTACAGGAAGTCCTTGTGAATTGGTGACTAGTTTATCATCCGGTAACATAAAACCGAAATTATCTCCGGATGTAAAAAAAAGCGCTCCGTTATCCAGATGAAGCATTTCCCGATATGATGAAGATAACGCAACATGAAAACGGCTGAAAAGATTTATTACCCTGTAATCATGATCTCCAATCCAGGGTTGGCCCGTTTCATCTACCGAAAAGTTCATGTCTTTATATGGAGAAATAATTTTTTCTGCAGTAGATGAAGGCAAAGGAGGGAAAATCCATCGAATATTCACATTAGATGCTGCAGGTAAAATCAGAGATGTCCCCGGTAAAAATTTTTGTGCCTCCTGAGCACTGGAAATTACCGGAAGTAAAAGTCCTGTCAGCAGGACAATGATCATACTATTCTTCTTTATCTTCATGAGGCCATTGGATAAATTCCATTACAGATTGCTGACCCAGAGAAGCCTTTTCTTTGAGATTTTTAAAAAAATCTTCGGCATCCACCCGATCGGGAATACCCATAGAAGCATTGAATTTATTAACCTCCCCGATAAATCGGGTAAAAACCTGCTGAGTATAGTTTGAATAATGTCGTCCTCCTTCAATGGCCATGTCAGCCTGAGGGCTGCCAATTTTTGAGATCGAAAGTTCTATCACTTCGGAAATTCCCGCTGCAGCTCCGTCTTTAGAACTACTGTATGCGATTTTTGCAACTTCCAGCACATTCCCGAATTTTCCGCCAACTGTTTTACCCAAAGCGTCTTCAGTAGCATCTCCCGCTGCCTCTTCTATCATATCTACGGTTTTGTCTGCGATCATTTCGCTCATCATCGCGGTCGCTATAGAATGACTATTGATTCTATTCTTTTGTTCAGGCGTGGCGGCACTTTCTTCTCCATACTCCGGAAGAGGCGGAATTTTTTTCCATTCCGAAACTCTGTCTGCAGGAAGGGTTGGCATTTGCGAAAGATTTGCGTAGACCTCATCCGTATAAAGTTTCAATCTGAGTTTTTCCCGTTCATATGCAGTCAAACCGGGAACACTGACGGCTTTCTGCCAGAGACTGTTTCTTTTGGCTAAAAGAGAATCCAGTCTGGCTATATCTTTTCCCGGAACCGGCCAGGTTTTGGTGATAAAATCTATTTCTTTCTGACAATTTCTGGCCAGCAGCCATTCTTGCCTTGTAAGCCCCCCGATTTTCTGCAAGGAGGCAGGAATAGAAGAGGCGCCTATAGACTTCCCGCTGTCCGGAGAAAAATAAACACGAGCCGATGCAGTTGTCTTTTGCACTGTATTTCCCACCAATGCATTAATTTTTTCTCGCTTTGGGGCAAACTGCTTTCTGGTTTTTTCCATGATAACCTCATTTCTGGCATTTTCTCTCGCTCTTTCTCTGGCATAAGCAGCACTTTCCCGGGCATTCTTTTTGTCGGCCTTTTTTTTGATAAATTCAGCACTATTTACTTTTGCTTGTCTTTTTTCGATCGCTGCAGCTATTTTGTCAGCTATCTTGTCTACAATCGTATAACCACCGTATTCGGAAGAAGAGGATCCGGAATTGTAGCTATAATTTGTGCCGCTGGTTCCGCGGTCAATCGTTGTTCCCGTCATCGCCTCAAGCTGCCCAATGGCAGATTGTGCCAGAAGCGATTCCTGCATCAGGATACAAACCCCACAGAGAATAAAGAAAATATTTATTGTTTTCATAATTCTTTTGATGGCAGGACTATTATAAAGATAGTTTAATTCTATGATTTTGTTGTTATCTGACTTTATTTTTCTTTCTTTTCAGAATCAAAATTATATTGAATTACATAGCAAAATCCTTAAATTCTTCGGATATGGCTCAATGTATACAAGTAAAATAAAAGAAAAAAAGTGTAAATTTGCGCCGCCGGGAAGGTTCCCGGCATTACCACTTCATTTGGGCATTTCACCGAAATATCCTTATTATGGCACAGATTGTTGAAGACGTTTCCAGAACATTTAATGAATTTTTATTGATCCCCGGATTAACAACAAAAGAATGTATTCCTGATCAGATATGCCTGAAGACACCACTGGTAAAACATAAAAAAGGACAAATTCCTGAAATAAAATTAAACATTCCTTTCGTGTCCGCCATTATGCAGTCTGTATCTGATGACCATATGGCTATTGCTCTGGCCCGAAACGGAGGTCTTTCTTTTATTTTTGGCTCTCAATCCATTCAGGATCAAGCCGAAATGGTTAAGAGGGTAAAAAAGTACAAAGCAGGGTTTGTGGTCAGTGATGCCAACCTGACGCCAGAAAACACCTTACGGGATGTAATTGCCTTAAAACAAAGAAAAGGGTTTTCCACGATCGGTATTACCGATGACGGAACCTCTAATGGCGTTTTGCTGGGTTTGGTTACAAGCAGAGATTATCGTCCCGGTATTGACGATGAAAATAAAAAAATTAAAGAATTTATGACGCCTTCCTCTAAACTGATTACCGGAAAGTTTGGAATTAGTCTGGATGAGGCGAATGATAAAATTTGGGATAATAAACTCAATACGCTCCCGATCATAGATGACAGCAACCATCTGAGATATTTTGTTTTCAGAAAAGACTATGACGGTCACCAAAATAATCCCAATGAATTATTAGACTCCCATAAAAGACTCCTGGTGGGAGCCGGTATCAATACCAGAGATTACAAAGAACGTATTCCAAGATTAGTGGAATCCGGTGTGGATGTTCTTTGCATTGATTCTTCGGACGGTTTTTCAGAATGGCAGAAAGATACCATTCAGTTTGTCCGGGATAACTATGGCGACACGGTTAAAATCGGAGCCGGAAATGTGGTGGATAAGGATGGCTTTTTATATCTGACAGAGGCTGGCGCTGATTTTATCAAAGTAGGTATCGGAGGTGGTTCTATCTGTATCACCAGAGAACAAAAAGGAATAGGAAGAGGCCAGGCCTCCGCGTTGATCGAAGTGGCCAAGGCCCGCGATGACTATTATAAAGAAAAAGGCATTTATATTCCGATTTGTTCTGACGGAGGAATTGTCCAGGATTACCATATGGCGCTTGCTTTGGCGATGGGTGCTGATTTTCTTATGATGGGAAGATATTTTGCCCGTTTTGATGAAAGCCCCACTAAAAAACTGATGTTAGGAGGCAGTTACGTGAAAGAATACTGGGGAGAAGGTTCTAACCGTGCAAGAAATTGGCAACGTTACGACATGGGAGGGAACGACAGCCTGAAATTTGAGGAAGGGGTTGACAGTTATGTTCCCTATGCCGGTAAACTCAAGGATAACCTAAACATTACCCTGGGTAAGATCAAATCCACTATGTGCAGTTGCGGGGCTACCAGTATCTCCGAACTGAAAAGACTTGCCAAAATAACTATGGTATCATCGACCAGCATCATTGAAGGCGGGGCCCACGATGTCATCCTGAAGGAAACCAAAACTAACGATGTCTAATGGATCAGAAACGATAAGCCTTTCATATCTACAAGAAAGTTAGATCGCAATCCTCTTACGGTATAATACAAAAAAACAGGTCATCTTTGATGACCTGTTTTAATTTAGAGCGGAAAACGGGATTCGAACCCGCGACCCCAACCTTGGGAAGGTTGTGCTCTACCAACTGAGCTACTTCCGCAAAAAGTCTGGAAATATAGCAAAAAATCAAAAAGACCGTGCTGCTATTAGAGCCACTCAAGGGATTCGAACCCTCGACCTACGCATTACGAATGCGTTGCTCTACCAGCTGAGCTAAAGTGGCCTTTAACCGAGGTGCAAATTTAGAAATCTGATTTAATATTCCGGGCTTTTTAGAAGATTTTTTTCCGAAACCCTTACATTTGCTGCAGTAATATTCTTTTCCATACATCATGCAAACACATTTTTCTTTACAAGCTGAAATTATTACTATCGGAGACGAAATACTGATCGGTCAGATTGTTGATACCAACTCCGCATGGATGGGACAGCACCTTAATGCCATCGGAATTTGGATTCATCAGGTAGCCTCCATCGGAGATCAACGGGAAGAAATTCTTAAAGCGCTTCAAAATGCAGGGGAAAGAGTATCGCTCGTTTTTGTTACCGGCGGATTAGGCCCTACCAGAGACGATATTACCAAACAAACCATTTGTGAATATTTTGACGACCATCTGGAGAGGGATGAAAATGTCTACAGGCATGTTGAAAAACTTCTCGGCAGCCGGGGGATAGGGATGAATGAACTGAATCAGAAACAGGCTGATTTTCCTTCCAAGGCCACTATTGTACCCAATATCTGTGGCACTGCTCCGGGATTAAGACTGGAAAAAGATGGAACTCTGTATTTTTTTATGCCAGGGGTTCCGTTTGAGATGATCACCATGATGGAAGATCAAATTCTTCCCGATTTAAAAGTCCGTTTCAGTCTGCCCGCGATCCGGCATAAAACCATTATTACGCAAGGAATAGGAGAGTCCCTTTTAGCAGAAAAATTAACAAACTTTGAAGATCAATTACCTTCTCATCTCAGTTTGGCCTATCTGCCAGAACCCGGTTCGGTAAAACTCCGTTTGACGGCCATGGGAGAGGATTCCGGACAATTGGAATCAGACCTTGAAAGTCAAGCCACTCTCATAAGAAATGCTGCAGGTGAATATATCATCAGCGAAAAGGGAAAGCGCGTGGAAGAAGAATTGGGAATTCTTCTCAAGGAAAAACATGCAACGATTGCTGTCGCAGAAAGTTGTACAGGAGGATATATTTCTCACCTGCTCACTTCTATTTCCGGTTCTTCTGCTTATTTTAAAGGCGGAGTCGTCGCTTATTCGAATGAAGTCAAGACCAGTATGTTGGATGTAAACCAGGGAACGTTGAATCAATATGGTGCGGTAAGCCGTGAAGTGGCTGAAGAAATGGTTATCGGCGTCAAAAATCGGCTTAAATCGGATTATGCCATTTCAGTGACCGGCATTGCGGGTCCTGACGGGGGATCTGATGAAAAACCGGTCGGTACGGTTTGTATAGCCTGGGCATTCGCCGACAAGGTTTATTCGGAATGTTTCCATTTCGGAGACCACCGTGACCGCAATATCAAAAGAGCTTCCACAGCTGCTATGGCTTTTCTTTTGCAGGCGATCAGGAAACAGAAATCAATATTATGCTGAGTAGATTTTAAGGGTCAGCATACAAATTGCTTATTCGAGGGAAAATTGATAAGAGCCTGACTTTAAGGTGATATTTTTATTCCCTTTCTGATCTCTGGGCATGGAAGTCTGAGGAATGGCTATTTTATCGGATCCGTTGCCCACTACATTTTTGAAATCATCTTCCAGGGTAAGTAAAGCAGTGGTATTGGCCGGAATCGTGATATCATAGAGTATTTTATTTCCCTCCCTTTTCCAGGAAGATACAATTTCCCCGCCGGGGGCTTTATGGGTAGATTTAAACCACTCCAGCCCTTCAACAAAATGAGGCTTGAGCAGGATATTTTTAAACCCGGGATTTTTCTCATCAGGAAATATACCGCCTATTCCTTTATAATACCAGGCTCCGATTTCCCCAAACATAATATGGTTCATCGATAAGTCTTTGTAAGAATCCACCAGCCAGTTTTCATATAAAGAGGTGGCTCCGTTGACTATCCACCATCCCCAGGAAGGATAAGTTTCCTGAGAAGCCACACGATAGGCTATATTTGAATATCCATTCTCACTTAAGGCATTCAGAAGGGTTTTGCTTCCAAGAAGACCTGTATCCAGGTGGAACATGTCCGCTTCCACCCGTTTGGCTAATTGTTCGGCCACTTTTTCTTTGTTTTCCTCTTCTACTACACCCCAATACAGCGGAACGGACAACTCTGTTTGCAATCCGGAAGCGTAGATTCCTTCAGATGCATTATAAAATTTTGCATTGATTGCATCCCTGATTTTTTCTGCCAATGCCAGATATTTTTTTTCATCTTCCGTCTTGTTGAACAATGCAGCGGCTTTTGCAAGAATTGTTACGTCTGCATAATAATACACGGAAGAGGTGAGTTCCTTGTTTGCATTGGATTTCACCGGGATCCAGTCTCCCAGTCCCCAGTCGGTGAGGCCCGAAGGATAATGACGGTCAATATAATTCACATATCGTTTGATATTATCATAAGTCTGCTCCAATAGCCGGGAATCTCCGTAGAACAAATAAATATTCCAGGGAATAATAGCAATGGTACTGGTCCAGTCAGTACCATTAGCCCAGTGATAGCCCCACCCGCTGGTTGGAATAATGGCAGGAAGCACTCCATTGGGTTGCTGTTCATCCCGGTGGTCTGCCATCCACTTTTCATAAATAGTAATTCCGTCAAAATTGTATAAACCCGTTTCTATAGCAATATGGGCATCCCCGGTCCATCCGTTTTTCTCCCGTTGCGGGCAATCCGTCGGATAGCCAAATAAATTGGACAGATAGGAATTATCCGTGGCCTGAGCAATTTTATTCAGGGTTGGATTGGAAGATTCAATCGTTCCAATTTTTTGCACATCGCTGTGCATGTAGCAGGCTGTAAGGTTTCTTTCATTCAGGGTTACGGGGCGGTCTGCGGTGACCAGCGCATAGCGGAATCCTTTATAATTAAAACGCGGTGAAAAAGATTCCATTCCCGATCCACTGAGAATATATATATCTGTTTGAAAAGGATCGGCATCCCCTGTAGGATTGTACAGTCCATTAATGTTGGACATATCCAGAAACCCTCTTGCATCGAGCCGTTCTCCGTGCTGAATCCGGAAAGTAGTGCCTGAGGTTCCGGATACGGTAAGCCGGGTCACTCCCGCCATATTTCTTCCAAAATCAAACAAATAGGTTTTTTCATCAATCTTTCTGACGGATTGTGCCGGAATTTCCTCTGCAATACGAATAGGCGGCATTTGCTGGGATACAATATTTTGAGAAGGAGCAGAGACCACAATGGATGCATTCCACTGCGAATCATTGAAACCTGGTTTATCCCATCCGGTTTGTTCCAGCCGGGCATCAATCTGTTCCCCTGTATAAATATTATTGGATACGATGGAACCTGAAAACGTTTTCCATGAAGTGTCGGTTGAAATGATCTCTTCCTCTCCTCCCTGATATACAATTCTCAGATCCATACAGAATTTTGGGCGGTCCCGCCATGTTGCCTGATCAAAAGACCAAGCCGCAGTGGGCTGGTGGTTATACCAGCCATTTCCGAGAATAACCCCCAGCGTATTTTTTCCGTGAGAAATTGCTTGCGTTACATCGTAAGAAACATACAGGTTACGACGGTCAAACCGGGTATACATTGGATCCAGCATATGATCCCCAATCTTTTCCCCGTTGATGGAAAGTTCGTAGAGTCCCGCAGCCGAAATATACACACGAGCAGAAACGACCGGTTGGGATGCATTAAATTCTTTTCTGAAATAAGGAGCTCTCTTTTCAGATATATTGTGTGAGTCAGAGATCCAATCTCCATTCCAGTTGGTTTGTGAGATCATTCCGGTTTCAAAATAGGCCACGGGAGCAAAATCGGTTACTTTTTCTTCCAAATCCCAGACCCTGACACTCCAGTAATAGCGTGTAAAAGGTTCAAAGATGATTCCTTCCGGAACAAAAAAATTCTGATCAGAATCCATTTTTCTGCTTTTAAGAATGGATCCCCTGCCAGAAGCTACTACAGATGAGTCAGTATCTATCACAATCTGTACAGCCTGCTGTAAAGCCCCCATTCTGAGATCCTGAATCCGCCAGGAAAGACGGGGTTTATCGACATCTATCCCGATGGGGTTTACAAGATATTCGCACCGCAGGTCCACTACCATACAGGGATCCACCTTCTTTTGGCAGGAGTACAAAAACATCAAAAAGCACAATACGGCAACAGGTCTCATCACACAAAATCTTAGCAAATAATTATTTTCAAAAATAGTCTGATTTTCACAATCATTTTTCAGACATCCCGTTTTTTCATAAAATACTCTCTGTCTTGCCCGGATAAATGTTCAATAGAGTAGCGTAATGCTGTTCTGGGCATTCTGGTCGCATTTTCTTCGAGAAAACCAATCAACGTATCAAGACTTCTTTTGCCTACTTCCCGGAGCATCCAGCCTGTAGCTTTATGAATCAGGTCGTGCGGATGGGATAAGAATTTTCGGGCAATATCCAGGGTATCTTCAAACTCCAGTTCACGGATGAAAGCAAGGGTTGAAACAATCGCAATGCGTTGATCCCATAACAGCGCACTGTCGGCCATTTTGTATAATACCGAACGGTCTTTATTTAATAAATGGGATCCAACGATAGAAACACACGAAAGATCTACCAGATCCCAGTTATTAATATGAGACGTATTGCGGAGATAAAACGAGAATATCATCTCACGTGTTTCTTCTCCGGCTTTTTTAAATTGTTCAACCAGAATCATCAACGCCACCAATCGGGCTTCATGATAAGGACTATTGAGAAGAATCTGCAGCTCATCCAAAGGGGTTTTACGATTGGCGCGGGCTATATTGCGGCTAACCGGGACAATAATTCCAAGAAAAACATCTCCTTCAGCATATTGATTTTTTCCGGTTTTAAAAAATTTTTGAAGAAAAACGGCTTTCTCAGGATTTGCAACAGAAAAAAGTTCCTCCTGAATAAATTGAGCTGTCATGGTACTTATAATAAGGTATAGTTTATTTCAGACAAATTACGGAGAAAAACAGCAATTAAACAAAAAGCATTCTTCCCGGCGGATCTTCATGATTTATTTTACTTTTACCGTTGAAAAAGATTTTATTGGGAGAGATTGCATTAATATTCATTAATGAAAGAAATGGGACTGTCAGAGCAGTGTCCGGATTTTTATGTTTATGGAATCTTAAAATTTTAAAAGATGAATGCCAAAATTTATGTTGTAGCATTAAGTATCGGCTGTTTATCCATTTCCACGGTCTTTGCCCAATCCCTGAACAAAGAAAAAATGGATAGCCTTCTCAATGTGCTCTCCCTGAACAACAAGGTGATGGGGACTTTAGCCGTTTCTGCTCAGGGAAAATCCGTATACAACGGATCTATGGGATATTTGTCCGTTTCGGATTCAAAATCAATTCCGGCAAATGAAAAAACAATATACAGAATAGGTTCTATTTCTAAGCTCTTTACGGCAACGATGGTTTTTCAGCTGATAGAAGAAGGGAAATTAACTCTTTCAAATAAGCTTGATACCTGGTTTCCGGAAGTTCCCAATGCGAAGCTGATTAGCATAGAACATTTACTGGGCCATCGCAGCGGAATTTATAATTTTACCAATGATCCGGAGTATACTCAATGGATGACAATACCTAAAACCCATGCTGAAATACTTCAGAAGATCAGTAAGAACCCATCCGTATTTACCCCGGGATCCAAATGGGAGTACAGTAATTCCAATTATGTTCTTTTATCATATATCTTGGAAAAAATTACGGGTAAAGGATATTCGGAACTACTCAAAGAAAAAATCACAGATATCATAGGTCTTACCAATACATATTGCGGAACAGAAATTAATACAGATCGTAATGAGGCTAAATCATACGGATTTATGGGCCAGTGGAAAGAATTACCCGAAACGGACATGAGTATTCCGAGCGGAGCGGGTGCTGTTTGTTCAACCCCGTACGATCTTACAAAATTTATTACGGCATTGTTTTCCAATAAATTGATAAGATCTGAAAGCCTTAGTCAGATGAAGAGCATGTTTGAAGGCCATGGCCTTGGCCTTTTTGAATATACTTTTTCCGACAAAAAGGCATTTGGACATAACGGGGGCATTGACGGATTTATCTCTATGCTGCGGTATTTTCCGGAGGAAGGTCTGGCGGTGGCATTTTGCACCAACGGACAGACATATCCCCTGGATGAAATATATCATGGTATTTTAAGTATTTGTTTTAATAAAGAATATAAAATACCTGTATTTAAGGCTCATACATTACATTCAATAAGTACTGAAGATCTGGATAAATATCTTGGAGTGTACGAAAGTTCAGTGATTCCGATTAAGATTACCATCACTAAAAATGATACAATTCTGATAGCCCAGGGGGAGGGACAGTCTGCTTTTCCATTGGAATATACCGCTCCGGATCAGTTTCAATTTGAGGCAGCCGGGATTATCATTGAATTTAACCCTGAAAAAGAGGAATTACTCCTAAAACAAAGCGGCGGAATTTTTTTATTTAAAGCTGTGATGGAAAATCCCCTTTAGAACAAAGTTTTTGGGGAGAAATTATGCGAAGGTGCGTCTCTCGGTTTTTTCTTTACATCATCGCAGAGTACCCGGGGTTAAAATGCAGTCTTTTTGGAAAATAATAACAGGATTGTTTGATTAATTCAAATATTTTAATGATTTTTGCGCACCAATTTCAATCAAGAAACGGACATCAAATACGATAAAAACATGTCACAGGTTTGTCAAATTACGGGAAAGACGGCGATGGTTGGAAATAACGTATCGCACTCCAAGAGAAGAACCAAAAGGTTATTTAAACCGAATCTCTTTGTTAAAAAATTTTATTTGGAAGAAGCTGATTGCTGGATTGACTTGAAAGTCTCCGCCGCAGGTCTCCGTATTATTAACAAAAAAGGTCTGATGAATGCATTGAAAGATGCTCAGGCTAAAGGTTTCATTACATTTTAAGGGAGGATTACACCATGGCAAAGAAATCAAAGGGCAATCGCATTCAGGTCATTCTGGAATGCACTGAACAAAGAGGTAGCGGAGTTCCGGGTATGTCCCGTTATATTACCACCAAAAATAAAAAGAACACAACAGATCGTCTGGAAAGACGGAAATACAACCCTTTCCTGAAAAAAGTGACTGTTCATAAAGAAATTAAATAAATCTTCTGAATCATGGCAAAAAAAGTAGTAGCAACGCTGAAAACGAAAGAAGGTAATGGCAAAGGAGTTGCCAAAGTTATCAAAATGGTAAAATCTGAAAAAACAGGTGCATATTCTTTCAAAGAAGAAATTGTAGCCACTGAGTTGATTCAAAATTTCTTGAAACAATAATCAGTTGAGAGAACCACTATATGAAAAGCTTCCTTCCGTAGAGAAGGAAGCTTTTTTTGTGTCT
>JAQVSH010000229.1 GCA_028700615.1 Bacteroidales bacterium | reverse complement strand
ACCATATCCAGATCCAGGGTAGAATTGACCCCTCCCTGAAACTTAAACATGATGGTATCTATTTTTTCCTTGTCGCTTCCTTTACGGCCCTTATACAGACGCGCCTGATCCGAAATCCCCATGCCATAGCCGGATTTATAAATATCCAGAATGGATTCAATCAACGAAATATATTGATTGTTTTTCTTGATAGATTCCCGGTAAAAACCGACCATCATATTTGGATCCCTGCTATAGTTCTGCGGTATCCGGCGCAAGGCCTCCGCCACAATAGATGAGGCATTATTTGCCCTGACGGTAACCTCGGAAAGCTGCACCGGAGATGTCTCCAGCTTAATATTCATCATCCTGTCTGAGGGAGATACCTTCACAACGGTTTTTTTGTATCCCACGTAAGTGACCGATACCCGTGCATCGGGCATAAAAACAGGAATTTTTAGGGAATATTTTCCATCCTTGTTGGAGAGGGTGGAAATTCCCGATCCTTCCACTGAAAGTGTTGCATATTCGAGCCCGGTGTTATTGGATGCATCGCGGATGGTTCCGGTAATTGTATAATAACTCAGTGTATCCTGATTACGGAGCTCTGTATTCAAAGAGCCCGCAGAAGAACTTCCCCAGAGGGAAGAGGCAGAAAGACCAAACCACAAAAACAGTGTAATGATCGGATAAATCGTGATTTTCTTTTTCATGGATAAAAATATTAGTGATGGATAATACTCTGTTCTTATTGTTCCTGCAGGTAGGAGTTGAAACGAATAGCATAAAGTCCGTCTTTTCTTCCAATGATAAGTTTTTCATCCACTATCAGCGGAGAAGACGGCGTAGCTTCTTCCAGAGGAATGGTGTTGATAATTTTCCCGTTCTCACAATCTATAAAATATAAATACCCAGTACCTCCAAAATTGGAGCTGTTCATGATCAGTACCGAGTCAATCAGAGTCGGTTTGACAAAGAAAATTCCCTGAGTATTGGCTGCCCACACAATTTTTCCTTCATGCAGACGGTATATCTTAAAAGCATTGATTGTGGATCCGGTAATTACATCTTCTTTATAGAAAACAGGAGAGGAGGGCAGGTAGGTTTGAAAGGTATCCACGTAGGTCCACCGGGGAATGCCCGTGCGAAGGTCGATCGGGCTGAAAACATCATGTTGACTCCCGAAATAGAGCAGATTATCCCTGATGGACATTTCTGACACGACAGCGCCATAGTATTCTCTGACATTAGCCATGGTATATTTCCATTTCTCCGATCGATCTTTAAGAGAAACCGAATAGATATTTCCTTCCCAGTCTCCAAAATAGATATGGTTGTCTTTGATGGCGGGTTTGGATCGAATGGCTTTGCGGGCCTTTGTGGTGTACTGAAAAACTTGTTTCCCGGTTTTAATATTTACCCCGTTGAGATTTCCCCATCCGTCCCCGAAATAAGCGATATTTCCTTCAATGAGCGGAGAGGAATTGTGATAATCGGTGAGCCCCAGAGAAATAACCGGTTCATCATCTTGTGCTACATATTTCCACAAGAATTTCCCGGTTTGGGCGTTAAATCCGTAGAGCGCGTTTCCGGCTTCCACGCATACAATGTTGTCTTTCGCGGCTACAGTGGAATGAATAGGATATTTTACCTTATAATGCCATATTTCTTTTCCCGAGGCGGCATCAATGGCATATAAATATCCTTCGGAGTCCCCACAGTAAAGATTTCCCTGGTAAAGTGCCGGAAGCGTTTCAATAGAACCCCAGGAGGAAAATTTCCATAAGATATCTTCTTGCGGAATTTCTGCAAACAGCGAGAATGGGATCATGAATCCTGTCAAAAGCAGGACTCGAATTTTTCGAAATGGTAATTTTTGCATCTGTATCTGATTGATTTTAGAAAGGATGGTTTTGACTCCTATGGGAATTTACTGAGCAAAACTATCAGTTCTTATCACAGAATACGGACAGATACATGCGGATGAACTTGTTTTTTGCGATTTGTTAAAATATTGTTGGTCAATATTTTATGTTTTCTTAATTAAGAATACGGAATGACGAACCTGTTTGTGTCTCCGGAAGATTAGCTTTTTTCCTGGAAGGCAGAGGGAGTGGTGCCGGTAAATTTTTTAAAAACGGTGTTAAATGCCGTTTTTGAATTGAAGCCGGAATCCCATAGGATATCGAGCATGGTTCTGCGGGATTCGCGGTTTTTTGCCAGAAGCTGTTTCGCATGCTCCACCCTGAAGGCATTAATAAAGTCAAAAAAGTTTTGTTTTTTTACTTCATTGATGACCTGAGATAAGTATCTTTCATTGATATGTGTTTCCGAAGCCAGTTCTTTAATGGTTAATCCCGGCTTTTGATATGGTTTGTTTCTGATCATATATTCTTCGAGTTGAGCTAAAATCTTTTTTGCTTCCCGGGAGTCAAGTTTAGAATACCAATATTTTTCTCTTTTCTCAGGCTGCATGATTACTCCGGGATGGGAAATTGCCAGATAAAATAAAACGCAGTAGAGGACTAAAAAGGCTATGTTGGCCATAGCATACCGAATGGCCTGAAAATCTATCTGTTCTGTGTTTATTTCGATGCCAACCGCAACCTTTCCGATATAAGAGATAAAACAAGCTGTCAGAAATCCAAAGAGTGCTGTTTTGATCCAGAAATCGTTCTCCGGTTTTGTGCTTATGAAATTCTTAATCCGTTTTCTGTATCGGATGTATTGAATTAGAGCCGCAACATTGTAAGAGAAAATCTGAAGACTGAAACATTGATTGAATAGATTGAGTGTGTCGTAAAAGAAGGCGTCCTGACGAATGAGCTCCAGTTTCCGTTCTGTGCCGGACAAATAGAAATTGGCAGTAAAGTAGATCAAAACAATGATAAACGGAATCAGGTGAAGGACATGTCTGAATCTCAATTTAAAGTCAGGCTGCAGCAAAGCATAGATAAAAAAATAGTACAATACTCCCCAAAGAAATATAACGGGATAGCCTGTAAAAAAAAGATGGATATACTCCGGAAGGAGTACGGACTTCATATGAAACAGACTTGAATGCAGGATGCCTATGATTTGACTGATCAGGTACAGTGAAAGAAATACGTTGGCATATACCCGTCTCCCTTTATGGAGGAGAAAAACGATAAAAAAGAGTAAAATAAATACCATCAGGGTGGTAATGACCAAAATCAGGTTCTGTGCCATCTCAGTATAATTTCACTGCTAAAGTAAGTAATTAATAAATATGCTTATATTTTGCTTATTTTTACTCAAAGTCTATATGTTTTCCATTAAAATTAATGAGGATGAAATCACGTTTCTTTTTTTTATTGCTGGTTGGATGTTGTTTGGTTTGCGGAAATTTGAAAGCACAACCGACAGATGAACAATTGTTAACTCTTTATAAGGGTTTACGGGTGGCTGATGTGTCTGACGGGATGGATTTGGTCGGACTGAAAGATGTGGGTTTGATGAGTCCTTCCATTGAAGCGCTCTGGAAGGATACTGAAAATTTTACTCACTGGATTTGCGGAATTGCGGTTACCGCGAGGTATGTCCCTACCAATAAGGTCTTTCCTACCAATCTTTCTGCTGAAGAATACAACAAATGGGTTGGAAACTGGTACAATACTCTTTCTCCCGAACCTTTTGTTGAACATATTAAACCCGGTACAGTGCTGGTGTTTGATAACGCAGGAGATGGAGATACCGGGTCTACCGGGTCTTCAAATATTATGAACTGGAAGAGCAGGGGCGCCGTGGGACTGGTTTCTGCCGGAGGAGTCCGGGATACCGATGAAATTTCCAAACAAAAGAATCCGGTGTATATGGATATATCAAAACGTGGCCGTGGGATTCGTCCGGGCCGGAATGAAATTGAATCGGTGCAGAAACCCGTTGTAGTAGGGGGCGTTCTGGTAAATCCCGGGGATGTAATTGTTGCTGACGGAGACGGAGTCATCGTGGTTC